>NZ_JBMDJJ010000026.1:0-62941 GCF_057809135.1 Chryseobacterium sp. FG46
GCATATTACAAAGATACAATGACTAAACATTCCCCCCAACTTTTGAGACTGATCCCTTATATATCATCAACAATAAAAACAATGCTGTTTTAATAAATAGTATTACTATTATAATTGTAGTATTTTATACAATGGTATAAGTTTTGCTTATTTTCATTATAGTTTTATATTTGTATTCATAATAATTACTACAATGGAATTTCAGTTAAAATTTAAAGTCAACGAAAATCTTTATCTTAAAGATCCTGAAAATAGCGAAATAGGTAAAGCTATTGTAAAAAATGCTATTGAGCTGATTTATGAAACAGGGTTTGAGAGCTTCACATTTAAAAAACTGGCACAGAAAATCAATTCTACAGAAGCTACCGTTTATCGTTATTTTTCATCAAAGCATAAACTTCTTACCTACATTCTCAACTGGTATTGGTCTTACCTGGAGCTGATATCCAAGTTTCGCTTGCTAGAAATAAAAGATCCTAAAGAAAAAATAGATAAACTGTTAAACATTATTACACATCAGGATCACGCCAATACAATGATAGAAGATTATGACTTGGTAAAACTGCATACAATAGTCATTGCAGAAAGCAGCAAAGCTTATTTGGTAAAAGAAGTAGATGAAATTAATAAAGAAATGGTTTTCAGTCCTTTGAAAAGTCTTTGTGCTTTTTTTGGAGAAGTCATTTCTGAAGCCAAACCGGATTTTCCTTACCCCAAATCATTTGCAAGTACACTTTTGGAAACAGCGCACGATCAGCATTTTTTTAGTGAACATCTTCCAAAGCTTACAGATAATCATACCCAAAAAAAGGATCATAAAAATTTTGTGCTGGATTATCTGCGTTTCATAACCACCAATCTTTTAAAATAAACCGATCGATGGACAATTCTCCAAAAAAATACAGCAGACAACTGTTTCAGTATATTACCAAGGACAAAAAAGATGTTACCAATATCTACTTTTACGCTATCCTCAATGGTTTGGTGATGCTGAGCATACCTTTGGGTATACAATCTATTGTCAGTTTTGTGATGGGAGCAACGATGGCAACTTCTATCTATATTCTGATCGCTTTTGTAGTTTTAGGAACTTGGCTGAGTGGTTTTTTCCGGCTGAAAGTAATGCAGATCATTGAGAAGATACAGCAGAAAATTTTTGTTGAATTTTCTCTTGCCTTTGCTGAAAAACTTCCTAAAGTAGATTTATCACAAACGAGAAAATATTATTTACCAGAACTTGTGAACCGTTTTTTTGATACCCAGAATCTACAGAAAGGAATTTCAAAAATCTTACTGGAAATTCCTACAGCTCTGATCCAGATTTTATTTGGAATTCTGCTTCTTTCCTTTTACCATCCCTGGTTTTTGGTTTTTGGGGCTTTAGTGGTGATCTGCGTGGTCATTATTTTCAGATTTACAATGGAAAGCGGGATTAAATCCAGTATTGAAGAAAGTGATAAAAAATATGAAGTGGCTTCCTGGATTGAAGATATTGCTGCATCTGTAAAAACATTCAAATTCAATTCTAAGAAACAGATTCATCTTGCAGAAACTGATAATAGAGTAGTACAGTATCTGGATCATCGTACGGAACATTTCAAGGTTTTGGTTTTTCAATATAAAACGATCATTGCATTTAAAGTAATCATTACATTGGTAATGCTGGTGATTGGAACTTATCTTTTAGTAAACCAGCAATTGAACATTGGTGCATTCATTGCCACCGAAATTGTAGTGTTAAGTATTATGACAGCTGTGGAAAAACTGATCAAAAGTCTTGAAAGTTATTATGATGTAATTGCTGCGTTGGCAAAACTGAATAAAATTACCAATCTGCCCGAAGAAAAATTAGGCACTATAGATTTTGAATCTCAAAAAGGAGGTTTTGAAATAGAATGCAAAGAAGTACATTTTTCTTTTAACGATTATCAGAAAATTTTTGAAAATGTCAATTTTAAAATTAAAAAAAATTCGCTTACAGTCATTTCAGGTAAGTTGGGAGCAGGAAAATCTATGCTCCTGAATATGATCAGCGGTTTTTATGAACCCACTTCAGGGAGTATTTTTTTTGATAAAATACCGCTTAAAAATATCGATAAATCTTCACTCAGAAACCTGATTGGTTTGTATCTAAAAGATATGACGATAATAAAAGAAACCGTTTATGAAAATATTGTTCTGGGTCACAATGAAACTACAGTTGAGCAAATTCTGAAATTATCTGAAGAAATAGGGGTTGAAGACCTTTCCAGCCAGTTCAGCAACGGTTTTTTAACCCGGATTAGCGAAACGGATACTGAAGTATCCTTTAGCATCAAAAAGAAAATATTGCTGCTCAGAACATTAGTGGGCGCCAAAAAATTATTGATACTGGAAGACCCTTTTGAAGGAATGGATGATACTTTTAAAACTAAAATGAAAGAGTATCTTATAAAACTGAAACAGGTTTCTACAATCATTGTAGTATCAGAAAATGAAAACCTAATCAACGATGCAGATCAAAGGCTGCTGGTAGAAGATGGAACAGTGAAAACTTTATTTAACAAAAACTAAAAAAGATGGAATTGCAGTCAGTCAATAAAATATATCACATCCACAAAAAATCAAGGGTTAAAATATGGTTTCTTTTCATATTGATTGGAGGCATCATTGTACTGTTTTTGCCGTGGACCCAAAACATCAAGGTAATGGGAAATGTGAGTACGCTTTATCAGGAACAGCGTCCGCAGCAACTCAATTCACCAATTCCGGGCAGAATCATCAAATGGTATGTGAAAAACGGTGATTATGTAAAAAAAGGCGACACTCTTCTTCAGCTTTCTGAAGTAAAAGAAGATTACCTGGATCCGCTTTTGGTAAAAAGAACCGAAATGCAGGTGGAAGCCAAAAAGGGCGTGAGAGATTATTACGAAGCCAAAGTTGGAACCACCAACAGCCAGATCCGGGCTATGAATTCCGCAAGAGATTTAAAACTGAATCAGCTTACAGTAAAAATCAGTCAGCTCAACAATAAATTAGCAGGAGAAGAAGCAGAACTGGAAGCTGCTAAAAACGAACTGAGAATGACTTCCGACCAATACGAAAGACAGAAGAAAATGTATGATGAAGGTTTGGTTTCGCTAACCCAATTTCAGCAGAGAAGTGTTTCTTACCAAAATGCTTTGGCTAAAAAAACAGCAGCCGAAAATAAATTAGCCCAAACCAGACAGGAAATTGTGAATGTAAGCATCGAACAGAATGCAGTTATTCAGGATTATAATGAAAAACTGAGCAAAACCGAGGGCGACCGTTTCCAGAGTATGGGACAGATTGAAGGAAGTGACGGCGATATTGCCAAACTCGAAAATCAGGTTGCCAATTACAAAGCAAGACAAGGTTTGTATTTCGTGATTGCTTCTCAGGACGGACAGGTTGTACAGATCAATAAAGCCGGAATTGGAGAAATTCTGAAAGATGGTGAAAGTATCGGAATCATTGTTCCTGAGAAAGTAGATTACGCCGTAGAAGTTTACATTAAACCTGTCGATTTGCCTTTGGTAAAAGAAGGACAGCGGGTGATGTGTATTTTCGATGGTTTTCCGGCGATTGTTTTTTCAGGTTGGCCGAATTCCAGCTACGGAACTTTTGCAGGAAAAGTGATTGCGGTAGAAAACAACATCAGTGCAAACGGAATGTTCAAAGCATTGGTGATTCAGGATAAAAATGAAAAACAATGGCCTCCGAAGATCAAAATGGGAACCGGAGTTCAGGGTATTGCCATTCTTAATGATGTTCCTATCTGGTACGAATTGTGGCGAAATATCAACGGATTCCCACCGGATTATTATGAAGTAAAAACCGAAAAATCTTCAAAAGATGAAAAGTCTAAAAAATAAATTTTCAGCGCTTCTCGTTCTGGTTTGTATTCAGTTTTCTTTTGCGCAGGATTCTCTGAAACTCTCTCATCAGGAATTTCTGAATATTGTGAAAAATTATCATCCGCTGGCTTTCAGATATCAGCTTCAGAATAAAATTGCCAATGCTGAAATTACCAAAGCAAAAGGAAATTTTGATCCGGTGATTGCAGGAAAACTGGGAGAAAAAAATATTGACGGAACAAAATATTACGAACAGAAAAATGTAGAACTCGGAATTCCTACTTGGTACGGAATCGACATTACCGGAAGTTACAATTATCTGGATGGAGAAAAACTGAACAGCAGCGAAACAAAAGGAGGTTTGTATCAGTTTGGGGTTACGGTGCCTTTGGCAAAAAATCTTTTGTATGATAAAAGAAGAGCAATGCTTGATCAGGCAAAATTCGGATTGAAAATGACGGAAGCAGAGCAGACCGTTCTTACCAACGAGCTTCTTCTTGATGCAGAAAATACGTATTGGGAATGGGTGAAAACCTATGAAATCTACAAATTACAGAAATCGGCTGTAGAAATTAACAGAGAACGCCTTGAGCTTACAAAAAAAACATATCAGTACGGTGAAAGACCAGCAATTGATACGGTGGAAGCTGCTTCTCAATTACAAAGTTTTGAGCTTCAGGAAAGGGATGCTTATCTTGGTTTTGTAAAGAGTACTCAGGAGCTTCAGATGTATCTTTGGAAAGAAAATCAGGATTTTTATGAAATTTCAACGCTTATTTTTCCGTCTTCCAATCTCGATCAGCATTCCGGATATACCGATTATGATTTTCTGGTACAGAATTTAGAATCAAAACAGCTTCAGAATCATGCTTCACTGGAATATTATTTTCAAAAACAGAATATTCTGGAAAGTGAAAAAAGACTGAAATGGCAGAGTTTTCTTCCAAAACTGGATTTTACCTATAATTTCTTCAATAAAGAAAATTACAAATCTGAATTTCTGCCTTTATTTGATAATAATTTCCAGTACGGACTGAAACTGGAGATTCCCATTTTCATGAGACAGGCAAGAGCAGATTATGAAATCGCCAAGCTGAAGATTTCTCAAAACCAGCTGGATTCTCAGCTTAAAACCCGTGAACTGGAAACCAAAATTGAAACCTATAAAAACGAAGTGAGTAATTATTTTATGCAGATTGATATTTCCACCAGGAATCTGAATAATTACCGCCGGCTTCTGAATGCTGAGGAAACAAGGTTCAGCAATGGGGAAAGTTCTTTATTCCTGATTAATTCCAGAGAAAATAAATTACTGGATGCCCGAGAAAAAAACATTGAACTGAAGGCCAAATTCCTGAAAAGCTATAACAAACTGAAATGGCTGAATGAGAATTTTTTGAGGTAAATAGTCTTACGGATATTTCTGGGAATTAAATGCAGGTAAGCTTGAGATTTTCTGGATGAGTTTATACTGAAGAAGTTCCCAGAAGCCGTTAAAAACTATTGGGCAGGGAAAATGTAAAAATAACGGATTCTCAGGAGGTTAATACTCTATTTCATTTCCGTAATAAAAATCCTATAATTTATATTATGTTAAATTGAATATTATTTTGGATTCAAAGATCTACACCACATGTTGAATTTTATTATTTTACCCTCTTGATTGAGGTATCAGATTTTCAAGTAATATTCAACTCCATCTAAGTTGTTCTAATAGCTTCTAAGTATATCAATCTCATCTGCATGCAAATTATTTTAGAAATGGCGGATTAAGGAATTTCTACTAAGTCCTAAATCCGCCATTTTGTAAACTGCTTGTGATCAGAAGTTTTTTTATTGATTTAATTCTTCTTATTTAATTTTTCTAATTCAGGTAAATCTTTTTTGTACTTTTCAACGTCCCAAGCTAAATTCCAGTTTTTAACGTAGTCAGAGATTGAACCCAAGCCAACTTCTGTTCTTCTTTTATCTACATTATCCGGATCTAGTAAAGGTAAAACATAGTAAGTATTATTACTTTGATTGATTCCTATCTGGCTTCCGTATATTTGTTTTCTGCCTTCCCGGATTTCTATTCTGTCAATTAACAACGCTAAAGAACCGGCACTTGCATTTCCTTTTGTGACAGCTTCTTTCATCATCGGTAGATATTTTTTCTGCGTTTCCAGATCTGAATGCTGAATCACAAGAAATAAGGCACTATTGGCCTGTGCGCCTACTTTGTCTTTACCCACCCAGCCTTTTTCATCTAATATTTTTTTTACTTTTAACAGGTTAAGCGAGTCTTTCTGCATTGTTTTTTTCCAAAGGTCATTCATTTCCTTAGATTGCGGACCAAATTTTTTTTGCGTTTCATCCATTTGCATTCTATATTTTTGATCTTCCTCAAGAATTGCCAATAATTCTGCCTGCAATGGTTTGTCATAATTGGCTTCTATCGCTGCTATTTTTTTTTCTAACTTTTCAATGGTTTCCCCCCACTCTTTTTTTGAATGTAGATTATCCAAATCGGTATCAGATTTTAAGTGCTTCAGATTGGTCCAGCCTTTATCTATGGATAGGTTTAGCCATTTGAATGCTTGTTTTGTATTTCCTGCCAAGGAAGATGAGCATGCCCCATTATATAAGTGACTTGGATTTTCATTTTCGATTTTAAAAGCCTTACCATATACATCAGTAGACATTTTATAATCTTTTGACCTGTATAATTGATCAGCTTCAATTATTAATTTTGAGTATTCCTGAGCATTAGCGCCTGTGAATAAAAATAATAACAACAAAGCATAAATAGTGTTTCTCATTTTTTCTGTATTTAATTCTTAAATTTTAGATGGTTACGTTTTGTTTTCAGGCTCAATTTAATTGATATAATTTTTACAAAGCCATTTATGCTACGAATATAAAATTTATTTTGATGATGGGATTGTTAAGAAATCACAAAAAAAATCATCCTAAGTTTTGGATGATTTGATGAATCTTTTGTTTTTAGATAAAATGTCAGAATTTTTTAAATTGAACATCATCTTAAAAATATTTTTAAAAATTTAAATGAGTTATTTTAGCTTGCTTCTCTCTTCTTCCCAGAATCTGTCCATAATTGCCTTAGATTCTCCCTGGCTTTTCAGCATTTTATGTCCCCATTGTCATCAATTCTATAATGTCCTTTAAAAGCATCCGGCATGGTCTCGTATTGTATGTTTACTTTTTCTAAAATTTCTTTAAATCCTTCAATAATGGATAATTAAAATCATATAGCAATTTCAATATTTTATTGCGAATATCTAATTGTTTTGCTGAGTTGTATATAGTAATCAGATGTTCTACATTGTCATTGCTGATAATGCTTTTGTCTAAATTAAATAGTGCATTTCGAAATTCAGGCTTCTTTTCATTATCTTTTTTATTCGTTAAAATATCCGGAAAGTTGCTCACCATACTATCAATATAAGTGTAATTCTTAGTTATTATTGTTAATAATCGGAGCAAGTTCTTTTTTCAATTCTTCAAACTTCTCCTTGCTCATCATATCAATTTCCACGAGTTCTTTTGCTTCTTTTAATTTTGCAATCGCTTCTTCCCTGGTCACTTTTCTATTTTTTAAAAGAATTTCACCAGACTCAATCCCTAACTCCGTATCCATCACGCTTAAATATTTATTGATTCCAAAAGCTCTGTCATTTATTTCTCCCAAAACCATAACTACATACAGAGGCTTATTTTTGCTGCCTCTGTGATAAGTCTTTATTTCTCTGACAATCACTTTAGTATTTTTTAAGCTGATATCTGCCATATTCTGTGCTTCACCACCCATAGCAGACATAATACTTCCAAATCCAGCCGGCCTTCCCATTTGTACAAATTCATAAGTCTTTTTGGAAGTACTTCTTGATTGTGAAATCCCACCTCTTGCTTTGTTCCCGTAACTTCCTGAATAAGTCCTTGTATTCAGTTCTTCAGAGGTTGGAGATCCTAATATTAAAGTATCACCTACCTTCACACTATTTTTACTCGTTGTTATATATTCCTTAACCTGGGCACCGTTTTTAATAGTGTTGAAGAAATTAATATCCTGTGTGTTTTCGTAGGTCAATAAATCAATATTTTCCTGAGCCTGAATATTCACTATCGATAAGAGAATAGTAAAAAAAGTAATTGTTTTTTTCATAATTGTTATTTTGTATATTGGAATTCAATTCTTAGTTTGCAGTTGGTTATTCTATTTTACACAAATATAATACAGTTATTTATATATAAAATGAGGAAAACCATAAAGCTCCAAAGTACTAAGACTTTGGAGCTGAGTTTAAATAGCTAACCTTTCAGCTGTTCTACTATTGCTTGGTGATTTTATTGAAAAAAGTATCTCCTTTAAAGATATAGTCTCCTGAAGGATATTCAGTCAGATCGATGGTATTTTTCCCTTTTCTAAACAATATATTTTTAATGAGGTTACCGTTATTATCATATAAATAAACATTTTCATCTGCTGACGATTCCACGTTGATCACTCCTGTCGTTGGATTAGGATAAGCGGAAGTTTTTGTTTTTGGAGAAGCCTCTCTTGTTGACAGAAAGCAACCGGAAATATAGGAATCTCCAATAATATTAAACCCTTTACTGATCAGCTGTGCTCTGGCCAGCATCGCTTGCGGTGTAGAATAAACCAATCCTGTTGCATCTATAGTTCCGGACGTTATTGTTGAGTTCGCCCAGGTAGGATTATTATTCAGAGCGATGAGAAAATTGCTGTAATTCGTACATGATAAGCCTGCATTTTTAAATCCGAAATAGATTGTATTCCAGCTGAAGTTTTGAAGCTTGATATTCCACGAAGAAATATCCTGGTCAAAATGTGAAGCACCTGCCAACATATTAAATCCGGCGAAATAATCAGCCTTACTTACATCCCAGTTTCCGATGGGCTGATTGAACGATACTGCATTTTCAAACATATGCTCAAAATCTGTCACTTTACCTGTATTCCAGTTATCAAGAGGCTGATTAAATGCTCCCGCATTATAGAATGTATAGCGGAAATTAGTCGCATTTTCTGTATTCCATGAATTTAATGGCTGGTTAAAAGCTGTGGCATCTGCAAACATGGAGGAGAAATCAGTTCCGGATATCGTATTCCAGGCAGAAATATCCTGATTGAAGGAAGAAGCAGAAGAAAACATGCTGCTGAAATTGGTTACTTTTGCTGTATCCCAGTTTCCGATATTCTGATTAAACAGCGTCGCTCCGCTGAACATACCGCTCATGTCCGTAATACGGAATGGATTCCAGTAAGAAAATGAAGTATGGCCTGTCAAAGATGAACAGTTAAGGAACATTTGTGATAAACTGGTTATCTGTGTCAAATCAGGAGTATCTGCAGCCGTTACGTTAAGATTGGGACAGTTGGCGAATGCTCTGTCGAATTGCTGAAGCCATGTCGTATTTCCCCACTGGCTGAGTTCTATGAGTTCCTGATTTCCACCAGGAGGCATGATCTCGGCATTGGCCCTGAACCCGTAAAATAATCCGTTACCGCTGGATACTTTTAATTCGTAAGTGGCCTGCAGAGGATCTGGATGGAATGATGGCCCAAAATATATGAGTAAAGGCTCATTGCTGCTAGAGGTTACATAATCAAACATCCCGTTATGCTCAGGATATCCTACTTCTTGCCAGTAAATGGTGTAATCGGTTCCTGTGCCGCCGAATCTTATTGAATGATCAATAATGCCGTTTGCATTGGGTTTCCAGATGGTAGTAAATTCATTTTGCGCATAGGAAATGCAAAATAAAAGAAGAAAAATGATTATTAGTTGTTTTTTACACATAATTTAAAAAAGTTGTTTTAAGGTTAAAATTGGTTTGGGTAAGACAATTAATTTCCCGGGATTCTTTATCTTATCTCTGATACAAAGGTACTGGCGCACAGCGACAAAACTCGTCGTATTATAATTTAATAGCCTTTTTTTTAGTTTTTTTTGATGAAAATTATACGATAAAAACATTGGTGAAATCAGACCAACAGAATAGCTATAACAATTAATAACCATGTAAAAAAAGCAGCTGTCATTTGAAATAACAGCTGCAGAAAAATAGGGTTTTTATATGGTTATTTTCACACCGGCGGAAATACTAATTCCGGGAAGCGGACTGAGAAATTTTAACTGAGAGTTCTGAAGTCTGGCCTCAGCATTCAGCAGATTGTTTCCTATGATATAATATTCGAGATCACCTAAACCCAGACTGCTGTCCTTACAGGAAATACGGGCATTCAGCAGTGAAAATGCAGGCATCGGAAGTTCAGGATTAATATTTTTACCCGGTTTCCGCTTAAACTTCTGATAACCGGAGATCCGGAATTCGAGTAGAGAAAAAAATATACAAACTCTAAAAAAAACCTGGAAGGAAGCACTCCTGATGATGTACTGAGAGCTGAAATATTAAAAGTTATAAAAAATAAGGTTTTCTTAAAACTGAGTTCTCATTTTTCTGATGAAATAATGGAATGTGAAATGGTTAAGATAAAAATAATCACGAAATTGTAAGCATTCCGGATTTTGTCTCTATATTTAAAATTTTCTCATAAAAAAGAGACTACCTTAAAAAGGCAGTCTCGTGATTTTAATGTCAATGCTTACTTATTAGCAAGTAGAACCGCATTCAAGTAATTTGATGTGAACTACACCATTTACAACACATTGTGTCTGGCATAAAGCATTAGTTACAACAGTGCTTACACCGCCAACTACTCCACCTACTGTAGAACCAACGCCGGTAACTACTCCACCAACGATAGTACCTACACCGCCAACTACACCGCCAACTACTCCTCCTAGTCCACCTAGAAGACCGCCGATTGGATCTAGTAATCCATTACCTGAAATAGCTTTTAATTCGTTTCTGTCTAATTTTTTTAAGTTTTTCATAACTATAATTTTTATATGATTATTACATCACGAATATATGAATAATTAATCCTTAATTGCAAATTATTTTCAATAAATTAATTATACGTTATTATTGTTTAATATTTTATTAATATTAATATGTTTTTATTAAAATATTAATTTTGCTTATATGTAATTGATTTTCTAAAAGTTAAAATTAATAATTCAATTTGTGGAATTTTGAGTTATTATTTTTGTACTAAATATCATTTATCGCTATCTATTTTTTAATATGTCTGAAATTTTATATATTTATTTGTAGCTAGACCTTCAGTAAGATAAAAACTGATCTTTGAAGCATTTAAATTGATTCATTTTGGAAAAAAGATAAGAGTAGAATAAAATTTATGTTCTTCTTGTAGTAAAAACCGTTCTGTTTATTGATAACGGAATCAAATTTTGTATTTTTGCTGACATACTTATATCAATGTCAGTTTTTTCAAATAATATACGCTTTTTAAGAGCCAGGAGAAAGCTCTCCCAACAAAATGTGGCCGATGAATTATTGATTTCAAGAGTTCGGTATTCAAAATATGAAAACGGAATTTCTGAACCTCCTATCGAACTGTTGATAAAAATCTCAAAATATTTCCATGTAAGTATTGATCTTATGCTGTCTGTAGATATTGAGAAACATCCGATAGATGAAATGCTAAAGCTTCCGGATAACAGAATTGTTCTTCCGGTAGCCGTAGATAATCATGGAAATGATACCATAGAAATTATTCCCCAGAAGGCTTCAATGGGTTATCTGGAAGGTTATAGCGATATCGAATATATCGAAAGTCTTCAGCGTATTGCTCTTCCTTTTCTTACCAATGGAAAATACAGAGCTTTTCCTGCGGATGGCGATTCTATGCCTCCGTTCAGAAACGGATCTTATATTGTCGGAAAATACGTAGAGGGAATCAATGAACTGAAAGAAGGTAAAACCTATGTTTTTGTCACCTTAAATGACGGGATTACCTACAAGCGTTTTAAAGAAAGAAAAGAAAATGCGATCTGCGTAAGTGCTGACAATTCATTTTATGAACCTTATGATATTCCTTTTGAAGAAGTAGTGGAAATCTGGCAGTATGCTTCAGGAATTTTCCCTGAAGATTTTGAGCCGGGTGATTATGAAAGCTACAATTTTAAAGAGATGTTCCGTGAACTGAGACAGGACATCAGGGATCTTGATAAAAAGGTTTCAGGCCGTCGCCGCAAGCAATCTTAATATTTAAAATACTTATTATATAATATACTCCTGGTTTTTACACCGGGAGTATTTTTAAACTCTCTGGTTTTAAGGGATTCAATAGCGTCCTTCTGTTTCAGGCCAGGATTACTTCGTTTCCTTCTTTTAGTAATTTGTGTTCAATCGTTTTAGAATTAGTTTGTCGTCTTCGGCGATTAGAATCAGCATAATTTCAGATTTTTAAATAATTGTAATCCTGTTGTTATTTCCCGGATCACTTCTTTTTCCATGATACCAAAGTCCATGTTGGGCTCTGCTTTATTTTCCCAGCTGGCAGTAAGTTCTGTAAGTCTTACCAATCCTGCTGTTCCTGCTGTTCCTTTAAGCTTGTGAAGGATCAATTTCAGATTGGTGCTGTCTTTTTCAGCAGTGCTTTTTTTTATGTCTTCTTCAGCCTGAGTAAGTTGTTCTATTACAAGATCTAAAAATACTTTTCTGAAATCTTCATCGTCATCGCCTATTTGTTTATTCAGAAGATTTATATCCAGATAATTTTCTTTATTTGAGGGAAGATTATTTTCATTAGGAATGTATTTCTTCAGCATTTCCAGCAGATCATTTTGTCTTAAAGGTTTAGGAAGGAAGTCATTCATCCCGGAATCCAGACATTTTTCTTTTTCACCCAGTACATTTCCAGCAGTAACGCCAATAATCGGAACATGGGAATATTGCGGGAGTAAACGGATTTTTTTGGTTGCTTCAATACCATCCATTACCGGCATCTGAACATCCATTAAAATAATATTGAATATTTTTTCTTTACACTGCCGAACTGCCTGCAGCCCATCCGTGGCTTCTGTAAGCAGAGCATCGGGAATAAGTGAGCGCATCATTTTATGATTAAGAACCATGTTCACCGGGTTGTCATCTACGAGTAAGACCTGTGGCGACTGCATCAGTATGGAGGTTGCGGCTTCCGGCTGTGTGCTGTTGGTTATTTCTTTTTCAGTATTCTTTACAGCACGTCTCAATGTTTTGTAAAGCTCTTCGGACTTGATAGGCTTCAGCAGGAAGTAAGAATTGTTTTCCTGACGGAAAGAATTGATAACATCGTGTTCCTCAGAAGACGTATGGAGAATAATCAGAGGAGATGATTCATTCTGTTCCTCAAATAGTTCTTTGATTTTTTCTATGGTTTCCAGCCCGGAAATAACAGGCATATGATAATCCATCAGAATAACATCAAAACGTTCTCCTGCCAGCAGTATCTGAAGTGCTTCCATTCCGTTGGCAGCAAGCTTGGAATCTATATTTTTATACGCAAGCATGTGCTGAATAATAATCCTGTTGGTTTCATTATCATCTACAATAAGGACCTTGTTTATATTCAGCTCTTCATCTTCATGGCTGTAGCACATTTCATAGGGAACCTCTATATCAAAATAGAAAACAGAACCTTCCTGAAGTTCGCTCACCAGTGATAGGCTGCTTCCCATGTATTTCAGAATATTATTGGAAATGGTAAGTCCGAGACCTGTTCCTCCATACCTTTTGCTGATAGAGCTGTTTTCCTGGGTAAAGGCATTGAAAATATGCTGTTGTTTTTCTTTAGGAATACCAATTCCGGTATCTCTTACTGAAAATCTGAGTGTGATATTTTTGTTGTCTAAATTCAGTTTTTCTACTTTAAGTTCTATTTCTCCCTTTTCCGTAAATTTCACGGCATTGCCAAGAAGGTTGATCAGAATTTGCTTCAGCCTTGATTCATCCAGCCAGATGGTTTCAGGAAGTCCCTGCTCTATATTCAGCAGTAATTCTATATTTTTTTTCTGTGACTGGTAAAGGATAACATTAATTACCTGACCTACCATGTCATAAATATTGGACTTTTCAACGATGAGATCCATTTTTCCGGATTCTACCTTGGAAAAATCAAGGATATCGTTGATGATATTCAATAAATTTTCTCCTGATTCATTGATATAATTAAGATATTGAGTCTGTATTTCGTTTAACGGAGTTTTTAAAAGGAGGTCGGAAAAACCGATCACACCGTTCAGTGGAGTTCGGATTTCATGGCTCATATTGGCCAGGAATTCAGATTTTGCTTTGCTGGCAATATCTGCCATTTTCTTGGCATTTTTCAGTTCTCTGTTGATTTTTACAGATCCTGTAATATTTTGTGCAGAAACAATAATTCCCCCGATAACATTATTGGAAAGATACCATGGGGTGACTTCTACGCTGTAATGCTGAATAATTCCCTTACCTGGAACTTCTATTGCCATGTCTTCATTCTTGTAAGCCTTTCCCGCCAGTGCATCCTGATATATTTTTAATCTTTCATCTGGTACATTGGGAGAGATTTTAAACATGTTTTCGCCAATAAGCCTGATGTCGTTCAGCTGGAACTCATCTTTCCAGCTTCTGCTTACAGAAACATAATTAAGATCTTTGTCAAACATCGCTACTGTAGAAGGTACATACGTAACAAAAGACTGCAGCATAGCCTCTTTTTTGGCCAGCTCAAGGTAGATTTTTTTGAATGTATCAATATTCTGAATGATTCCGTAGACTCTGGTGCATACTCCGTCTTCAAATTCAGGTATACCTTTTACTCTTACCCAGATCATCACACCGCCATTCTGTACAAGCTGTAATTCTTCATCGTAGGGTACGCCTTCTTTTATAGCTCTTTCCAATAAGAATTCCAGTCTTTCCCGGCTTCTTTCACTGTAAAAGCCCAGTGCATTTTCAAAATCCGGCTTAAAATTTTTATCTATTTTATGGATTTCTCTTGTAGACTGTGACCAGATTACGGTATTATTTTTCAGATTCACTTCCCATCCTCCCACCTGAGCAACAGCACTTGTCTGTTCCAGCATCTTTTTGGTATGCACCAGATCTTTTTCCAAAGTCACTCTTTCAGTAACATTCAGTGCGGTGCTTATAACGTAGGGATTTCCTTCTTTATTGATTTCAACAAGATTGTGGTACATCCAGATCATTTCTTCACCTCCTTTGGTTTTCAGGATCATGGTTCCGAAATCTTCATGATTTTTGTTGATCCGTTCGAGATATTGCTCAAGAAGAGGCCAGTTTTTTTGGGGAACAAGATCTTTTAAATTCAATCCTTCTACTTCTTCGGCAGAATATTGCAGGATTTCTCTCCCTTTTTCGTTGACAGCAATGATATTCCCTTCCATATCATGCATACTCATCAATCCTATGGCATTTTCAAAGAAGCTTCTGAAGCGGCGCTCAGAGCTTTCCAGTTTAAGTTTTTCTTCGATGCGTTGGGTGATATTGATTCCGAAACAAAAAATCTCTGAATGGTTTTGATTGAGCTTTAAATACCATTCAATAATGATAGTTTGATTACCATTTACATTGGTTGAAGTAGTAAATGTTACTTCTTCATCCGTATTGGGTAGGTTTTCCGAAAGCAATTGGAGTTGAGAATTATGATTTCCTATCAGGTCCAGGAAATTCTGATTGAGAATCTGACCTTTATCTCTTTGAAAAGTATTTTCAAAAGCCGGGTTAGCCTCTTTCAGTAAGAAGTCTTTATTCAGAACACAGATCAGGTTATTGGAAATAGTAAAGGTCTGTTGAAAATACTCCGCCTGGATGTTTTTTCTTTTTCCCATAAGGACTTTTGTAATGGCCTCTGCTATTTTTTTCAGCGTTGAAACCTGATCGTCTGTAATTGTTTTAGGTTTATAATCGATCACACAGATTGTCCCTAATACGAATCCTTCATCATCAATCAAAGGTACTCCTGCATAAAACCGGATTTCGCCTTCAAGAATAATTGGATTATCAAAAGATCTTTCATCTGACAAAGTATCATTGATGACTACTATGTCCCCACTTGCAATAGAATACTGGCATAAGGTGCTTTTCCTGTCTACAAGATCCAGAGCAATTCCCACACAGCTTTGAATGTTCTGGGTTTCGCTTTCCATCATGGAAATAAGCGCTGCAGGACAGCCTGTCACCAGGCATGCTGTTTCTGCAAAAATGTCTAACTGGGGATCTTTTTCAAGATTTAAAAGATCAAAATACTCCAGTTTCTTCATTCTCTCTTCTTCATTCGCAGGAATTGGATACTTCTTCATATGTTATATCAACAATTAGAGATTTTTCTTTTTTCATTATTAAAAAATGATAATCAAGACCTTAAAGTTAATATTTTAAATATTTTAAGGCTATTCAAATTATTATTTTAATAGGTAAACCAAAGTACGAAATAATTTTGTATTCTATTGCAGTAAATATGTTAATAAAGCTATATGTATATTTATTTCAGATTAATTGAGGTAAATGTTACGTTCTGAAAGAAATAACACGCATTATGAAAATGAAAAGTACTATATGTGAAGTATGGTACTTAATGGATGAACCGGGATCAATATAAGTATTGATTATGTATTTTCTTAAGGTCTGACGATTGGTGGTTTAGAAAAAGTCCATTCCCGAAAATTCGGAAATGGACTCACCACTTATCATCATCCAAATCACAACTAAACTATGAACAGTGAAGCAATAGTTTGTGCATCGCTGCCACTTAAGATTTCGTCATAAGCTGCAGAACCTGCTGCAGCACCAAAAAGAGCGCCTGTATTATAACCAGCCTGATTGGTATTGTCTTCTCCGGCATAAACAGGATTGGTGGCTGAAGGCATATTTCCTCCGTTTGCAAGCTCAATCCATCCTTTGTTGGCTCTCATTCTTCTTACCTGTGAGGCATGCCTTGCTTCAACGGAGTGAATCTGTAATGCTGCCTGAAGTACCACTTTGTTGGACATCACATTTCCGGCCTGTCCTTTATAAGCCCTTACTCCGGTATCTTCAAAGGCCTGAGCAAGGATAAGAAATTGGTTATAATCTGTAAAAGGCATGAAATTTCCGCCGGCTGTAAAATCAAAAGTAGGTTTATTTCCGGGAGTTGTTCCTAAAGAAGTCAGCGTGCTTTTCAGAAAGCTTACGTGAGCGGATTCATGTTTTGAAATCTGCATGAAAACGGTTCTGTCTCCATTGGGGATCAGTCCGGGGGTTGACAATCCTATGCTGTAGTATTCATTTTCGAGATATTCCAGTACCAATGCCAGTTGTAAAGCATCTGTAAGGGTACTTTTTAAAGCAGTACCTGTTAATGCCGTTTTTGTAGTTTCTGCTTTGGCAGGAGTAGCCATCATCGCCCCCAATCCAAGAGGTATTGCTGCTGTAGCTGCTTTTTTTCCGAATAAAGAAATATTCGTAATGGTTTCCAGTCTTGAAGCTTCTGTAGTGAAAAATTTATCATCAGAAAGCTTATCCAGTAATCTAAGAATATTCATAATGTGAGTTTTAAGGTGAATGATTAGTTGATTCCTCTTTCTTTCCAGGTAAAAGGTGTTTTGATAAATGCTCCGGCAGCCATTACAATATCTTTAGGCTCCTTGGCAAGGTCAAGTCCATTGGCATCTATCACATCATCTCCTGAAAAATCTGCTGATCCGGGATTAATTAGATTTCGGATGGCAGAGGCATGTCTGGCTTCTACGGAAACTATCTTACCGGCAATCACAAGGTAAGCAGGATTGGAAATATATTTCCCTGCTCCATTGTAAGCTGCAACACCGGTATCTTCTAATGCTTTGGCTGTTGCTAGTACTGAATTCCGATCATTAAAATTCACATTCGGATACTGGAATTCAAGTTTAGGAAGCACATGATCTGTGGCACCGCTGATTGCAACTTTGAAGAAATCACGGTGAATAACTTCGTGGTGATAAAGATCTGTAAAAACTTCTTTTTCAATACTGGAAATTCCCGTATAAAAATTGTTGACCACTTTCGTATAAAAATCTGCTTCCAACTGTTCCAAAGCATAGGCATAATTAAGTACACCTACATCTCCTGTTCCAAGATCGTACTTGGATTCTTCTATAATCTGGAAGTCATCATCATCATTACATCCAATGATGGTAAGACCTGCGATGGCTAATCCTACTCCACCTAATTTTAAAAAGTTTCTTCTACTGGTATCAAGGGTAGCGCCCTGATTAGAAACCTGAATTGTTTTTTTCATATTATTAATTTTTAGTGTTGGACACATAAGAGGAAGAAAAACAGCATAATGGATATGCTGTTTGAAATCTTAGAATTTATTATGGCATCAATACCGTGTCTATTACATGAATTACCCCATTAGATTGGTTCACATCGGCAATCGTTACTTTTGCGCTGTTTCCTTTTGCATCTTTTATGTAAAGATCTTTACCTTTTGTCCAGAATGTAAGGTCTTCACCCTGCACTGTTTTCATCATGCTTTTTCCGTTTCCTGATTTTACGGCTGCCCAAATTTCTTTGGCACTGTATCTTCCTGGAAGAACATGATAGGTTAAAATAGAAGTAAGCATTGCGTTGTTTTCAGGCTTTACAAGGTTTTCTACTGTTCCTTTCGGAAGCTTTGCAAAGGCAGCATCTGTGGGAGCCAATACCGTAAAAGGCCCTTCACCTTGTAATGTTTCTACCAGGCCGGCAGCTTTTACCGCAGCTACAAGGGTTTTGTGATCCTTGGAGTTGACAGCGTTTTCAATAATGTTTTTGGAAGGATACATAGGAGCTCCTCCTACCATTACTGTTTTTTCTTTCATCGTTTGTGCAGTTACCTTTCCGCTGAAAGCAAATGATAATGCTACCATTGCTAAAACTGTGATTTTTGAATGTGTGTTCATTGTGTTGATTTTTTAATTAATTATATTTAATTGTGCTTTTAATGTCATTTACGAGGTAGGTTTTATTTTAGATTTAAAAAAAATAAAATTTATTTTAACTAATTGATTTGTAGTGTTTTATTTTTTATCCGGAACAAATTCAAGACAGATCGAATTCATGCAGAAACGTTTTCCTGTAGGTTTTGGACCGTCATCAAAAACATGACCAAGGTGAGAATCACATCTTCCACATCGTACTTCAGTACGCTCCATATGATAAGAGGTGTCTTTTCTGTACTTCACACTGTTTTTATGGATGGGCTGATAAAAAGAAGGCCAGCCACAGGTGGTGGCAAACTTAGAGGTTGAAATAAAAAGAGAATTTCCACATACTGCACAATAATAAGTGCCTTTTTCATCAAATTCATAATATTTCCCTGTAAAAGCAGTTTCTGTGGCACCTTCTCTTGCAACCTGATAAAGCTCTGGCTTTAAAATCTTTTTCCATTCGCTATTGCTTACTTTCAGAATGTTTTCTGAGGTGTGAGAATAATAGGGATTTTTAGCTTTGAAAAGTGTGCTTTGTGCTTTATAACCTTCTAAACATAAGGCAAAGCAAAAAGCAAGTATTGTTTTTGAAACGAATGTTTTCATATTGATTTTTTTTAATTATTTTCTTAAAATCATTTACGAAATAAAAGTTTACTGAGATTTTGTTGGGAATTTATTTTATTTTATTACATTTGGATAGAAAAATAAAAGCTATTAAAACAACCTATTCTGAAGAGCAACTTATCGTTTTACTAAAAGAAAAAAACGAAAATGGTTTTCATTATCTATACGAGCACTATTCCGGTGCGCTGTATGGGATTATTCTTCGAATCGTTCAGTCTAAAGAATATACCGAAGAAGTTATTCAGGATGTTTTTGTTAAAATATGGAACTCTATCCATCAGTATGATACTTCCAAAGGCAGATTTTACACTTGGATGATCAATATAGCACGGAATACCGCTATCGATTATTTAAAATCGAAAGCTTTCCAAAATGAACTTAAAAACCAATCACTTCCGGATTTCGTATATAATACTGCAGAGCTTTCAACCACTAATAATTCTTCCGATTATATTGGATTTAATAATGTGCTTGAAGGTCTGGAAGCAGACAAGCAGGAGCTTATAGACCTTGCTTATTATCAGGGATATACCCAAAACGAAATATCCGAGAAACTGAAGATACCGCTGGGAACGGTAAAAACAAAAATGAGAAATGCACTGATGAAATTAAAAGATTTGCTAAAAGATTATCAATAAATTGAACACTAAAGAATACATATCATCCGGAATTATAGAATCTTATATTCTAGGCCATGCTTCTCCTGAAGAAGCAGGGATTTTGGAGTGTGTGATGAAGAATAATGCTGAAGTAAAAACAGCTTTTGAAGAAGCACAAAAAACTTTGGAAGATCTGGCGACAGCTCAGGCTGTAACACCTCCAAGTGATTTGAAATCAAAGATCTGGAATAAGATTCAGCAGGAACAGACTGTTGAAGAAGTATCTCCTTCCCTTCCTGCAGATCTCCCTGAAGTAAAAGGACGGACAGAAAATAATACAGACATAAAGGAGTATCAGAAAAATACGCCCTGGAAAACATATGCTATAGCGGCATCAGTATTATTCCTGGTAAGTGTTGGAGGAAATCTATTCTGGATGAATACTCAATCTGCCAATCAAAAAGAAATGGCTTTAATGATAGCGGATAAAAAGCAGCAGGATCAGGCTATGGAAAAAATGAACCGGAAGATTGATATGTTTTCCAATCCAGATATGCAGATGGTTATGCTGAAAGGGGTAGAAAAACATGCAGAGGCCAAAGCAATGGTTTTCTGGGATAAAAAAACAAAAGAAGTTTATCTGAATGCGGAAAAACTTCCTAAAGCCCCTGAAGGAATGCAGTATCAGCTTTGGGCAATAGAGGATGGGAAACCGGTGAATGCAGGAATGTACACCGAAGATAAAGACAGCAGGACTGCTTTGGCCAGTATTCCTAATGCGCAGGCTTTTGCCATTACACTTGAAAAAGCAGGTGGAAGTAATGTTCCTACTATGGAAAATATGTTTGTAATGGGGAAAATTTAGCCCCGTTTACACAAAAAAACAAGGCGGACACAATCAATCCGCCTCGTATCTCCCAAATAATTGAATATGAAAAAATATGAATGTCTATACCAGACAGGCCTTCAGCATCAGATCGTGAAGGTCTGTATTTTTAATAAACGGCTGTAAAAGTTCGTTTCCTGGACCATACGCAGCTACTTCCACATAATCTCCGGAATGATCCATGCTGATCCATCCTACAGAATTCCTGCTTTTCTGAATTTCTGAATATAATTTAAAAGGCAGTTTCTTATAATTATACAGTCCTTCTTCTTTTTCAAGACCATTGTAGAAGCTTAGCATATGCCTGGCCTCATCGTCATTCAGAGTAATCCTGTTGCTCTCATAGATCCAGTCTTTAATATCTTTTACCGAATAATCTTTGTGAATCCTGTTCAGAATGTATTCATTGGTGTATTTGTAATCGGAAATGCTGTTAAATTGCCTGGTTGCATCCGCTCCGTAAATAGTGCCCGGATTAGCATTCCCATGGTCTGTTGTGATAATCACTAGAGTATTTCCGTCTTTTTCAGCGAAATCCATAACTGTTTTTACTGCTTCATCAAATGCCAGCTGATCATGGATGAGCGCTGCCACATCATTGGCATGAGCAGACCAGTCTACTTTTCCGGCTTCTACCTGAAGGACAAAACCTTCGGGATGATCTTTCATCTGATTGATGGCTGTGTGGGTCATTTCAGCAAGAGTTGGCGTATTTTTATACTCCTGAAGATTCGCTCTGTCAACACTATATGGTAATGCTCCTGTACTGAAAATGCCTAATAATTTCTCTCCTTTTTTGATTTCTTTCAGATCATTTTGTGTTTTCAGAATCCGGTATCCTTTTTTGCTGTAAACAGAATAGAGATCTTTTTTATCGTCTCTTTTTGCAGGGTTGAAAAATTCGTCTCCACCTCCTAACAGTACATCGAGTTCAAGCCCGGCATACATTTCTGCAATTTGGGGTTCAGCATTTCTTTGGGAAGAATTTACACAAAATCCTGCGGGAGTAGCATGAGTAATGGTTACAGTAGTTACACAACCGGCTTTCTTTCCTGCTTTTTTATATTTTTGCCATATGGGAAGGTGTTTCTCTCCGTTAGCTCCCATATTCAACGTCCCGTTTTTTACTCTGATTCCGCCTCCAAAAGCTGAACTTGCCGCTGCAGAATCTGTAACAATAGAACTTGCTGAAGCGGTGTCCATCAAAGCACGGGTTACTTTTTGGTCATGATACAGATTAAGCCAGTTACTCCCTTTTCCTAAAATATTCCGTGAATACAGGTCTGCCATTGAAAGTGTTCCGAGGCTCATCCCATCACTTACCATAAAGATGATATTCTTCGCTTTTCCTTTATGGCGAAGTTCGGTATTCTTCCCGAAGCTCCAGAGATCAGATGGTGATAAGGTCAATAACCCTGAAAGCAGTGCAGATCCTTTTAGAAATTTTCTTCTGTCCATATTGTTTTTGAAATAATGCTGAAAGGTATTGTATTTAATTTTTTATCGTAACGTTGTTGCATTAATTAAAGGTTAATTTTAAATATGCTTTGGAAACGGATCCTCAAAGCTTAGTTTCTTATCGAATTGTTCCTTTTCTCTTTCATTAACAAGACATAGCTGAAGGTCTGCCAGCATTTGATCTTTATCCAGATTCTGCCCGATAAACACCAGTTCATTGATTCTGTCGCCCCAGTTTTTATCCCATCTGCTTTCTATAAACTTTTGGTTGTCTACAAATGAAGAATACTGCACCCTGTGATTCATAGGCATACTACTCCACCAAACTCCTGCTTTTTCAAGTCTGAAAGAACCTCCTGCCTGAGAAAAATTTAAAGCATCGTCAGGTCTTGAGGCCAGCCAGAACAAACCTTTAGCTCTGATGGCTCCTTCAGGATAATGATGATTCAGATATTCCCAAAGTCTCAAAGGATGGAAAGGCTTTTTATCTCTGAAAACCAATGAGCTTATCCCATACTCTTCAGTTTCCGGTGTGTGATGATCGGATTGTAATTCTTTTTGCCAGCCTGCTGAAGACTGTGCTTTGTCAAAATCAAAAAGCTTTGTATTTAAGATCTTTTGAGGATCAATTTTTCCAAATTCTGAATGGAGAAGAACAGCCTCCGGATTCAGTTTCTTTATGGCTGCTGTTAAAAAACCAAGGGTTTCAGTATTGATAAGATCTGTTTTGTTTAAGATAATCACGTTGGCAAATTCAATCTGGTCGGTCAGAAGATTGACAATCGTTCTGTAATCGCCTTCCATATCGGTAAGATCGCGATCCAGCAACATTTCATCAGAGCCAAAATCATTCATGAAATTGAAACAATCAACCACTGTCACCATTGTATCCACATAACTGAAACGGGACAGATCTATTCCACTTTCTTCATCAATATAAGTGAATGTTTGGGCAACAGGAATAGGTTCGCTGATTCCCGTACTTTCTATAAGGAGATAATCAAAACGGTTTTCATTCGCCAAACGTTCTACTTCTACCATAAGATCTTCACGAAGTGTACAGCAGATGCATCCGTTACTCATTTCAACAAGCTTTTCTTCTGTTCTGGAGAGGGTATTTTGATTTTCAATAAGTCTTGCATCAATATTAATTTCGCTCATATCATTCACTATGACCGCTACTTTTAAGCCTTGTTTATTGTGAAGAATATGATTCAGTAATGTTGTCTTTCCAGCTCCCAGAAAGCCGCTGAGTACCGTTACAGGAAGTTTCCTAGTCATGATTTTAATGTTTATGATTTTTAAAATTGATAAGATGGCCTGTAATCAAACCGGCAGCTCCCATATAGATCAGAGGAAGATGTACTTCAAACAGAAAATCTGCCAGTATAGAAATAAAAATAAGAGCCAGTGATACCCAGAATAGAAACTTCAGCCATTGCTTTTCTATTTTCTTCGTTATTCTGAATACTACAACAGCTCCAATGAAAAGGAAAACCAGATCAATATAAGGGTTATGGGATATTCCCAAGGGAACAATCAGTAATAATGGAAAGACGATACAATGAATCAGGCATAAAACAGCAGCGGAGATTCCTACAGCATCAAGAATTTTTGATTTCATAATAGTATGGATTAATTTTCTTATCGTAACTTTGTTGCAAAAGTAAAGATAAAAATTTAAATACCGCAACTTTGTTGCATTAAAAAATGAAACAAGTCAGAAATACTCACGCCAAAACTGAAATTTTAAACCTGATTAATGGTTCAGAGGTAGCCCTTACCCACTCTGATATTCAGAAGAAACTTGGAGATCTGTGCAATAGAGTAACCATTTACAGAGTTCTGGAAAGGCTTGAAAACGAAGGTGCTATACACAAGATCGTCAATATTGACGGTGTGGTGAATTTTGCAAAATGCAGTGGGAAATGTACCCATGAACAACATTTTCACAATCATGTTCATTTTAACTGTAAAGAATGTCATTCCGTTACGTGTATTGAAAACGCTATTCCGGAAATCAGTTTGCCGGAACATTTTATCGCACAGGAATATAATTTTATTATCAGCGGGATATGTCCTAAATGTGCTGATGCTTAAAAGTAAAAAGGCAGAAAAGCGAATATGCTGATCTGCCTTTTTTATGGAAATAGAAATTCTTTTATAAAGAAGAAATATAGACTTCTATTTTGGTTCCATCATAATTGAAGGTTCCGTCAGAATTCATTTTACCCAATACCCATTTCATATCCACAGGTACTGTCCATGCAGATCCTAATGAAAATCCATTAACAGATCTGATTTCGTTTCCGTTTCCCGTGGTAATCGCTGAATGAAAGAATGTCTTATCAATAAGTCTGTAAAAACCAATAGCTTTTCCTGCCGGAATGGGTGTATATCCATCCCATTTTTCTCCCGCCGGATAATTGAATAAGGTTAACCATTTCTGTCCTGCCGATTCTGCAAGCTGGGTAGGGCTTATCCTGGCACCACGCATATACAATGCATAGGCTACCACATCATGACATACTCCACTGTTGTATTTCGAAATGTTCTCTTCCCCTGAGAGAACCGCATGAGCAACAGGTGTTCTTTCAGATAGGGATAACTGAGCCTTCCTAGCTCCTTCCGGTGTTATAAATGACATATTATACTATTTTGTTTGGTGAAGTAAAGGTACGGCTTTAAAATTTAATCACTCCTGTTGGAAAATTGGTCTTTATTTTTTTATATTTTAAGTTTCGGCTGAAGCCATTCACAGGGTAAAATAATAAATAAGCGGTTTTTTAACTAGTCGTGGCCGGTAGTATTTCCGGCCACGACTAGGCCTGAGCCTATTTTAATAAAGATGTCTAACAATAATACATGCATTCATAGCTGAAAAGTTTCCCATCTTTAAAAGTAAAAATAAAAATCCCTGCATCTCCATTCTGAATATGATATTCGTGAGGAGAAGAAATCCAGCGTGTTGAAAGCAGATCACCAAAATGGTTAACAAAATCCTTTTCATTATAGTTGGAATCCATATGTTCATTTCCCAAAACTACAGCTTCACCGTTGTTGAAGGACATTTTGTATATACTTCCGGAGACTTTTCCTTTATATTCCTCAAAGGCTACAATCATATCAGATGTTCTGTAAAAATATTGAGGCTCCCAGCCGCATTCAGGGGTATCCGGAATGTCTTTAACCTTCTGCATCTCCAGCTTTTTCATCTGTGTCTCTGTGATTTTCCCATCAAAAAGTTCAGAATTCTTCCATAAGAAATGCATATTCAGGTCTTTTAGCTTTTTCTCATAAGCTTCTGTTCCGGTTTTTTTTGCAAATTGATCTGCCAGAAGAAGTTCAAAATCAATATCTATTTTTGTATTTTCTATCCCTGAATGAGATTCTTTCCAGTAGAGCAATGCCTGTTTAAGGTTTTTATCTTCAAGCCATGCAATTTCACGTAACCTTCCCACCTGAGCCAGTTCTTTTTCCTTATTTTTACCTTTCACTGCAAGATAATCTTTCAGAATTTTGTCGTAGGTAAGTTCATTACCCAGATATTTCATTTGAATATATTCAGGATTTTCATGAAAATGGTCACCAATATAGATCCATCCATCCTCATATAAAGGAACATAATCTATACAGACAAGTTCATTTAAAGCAGCTCTTCTTACCGGGACGCTTTCTGTAGTAGGGCCTTTTCGTACACGCAGTTCAGATACCTGTATATAAAAATGCGGACATTGATATCCTTCTGTTCCTCTATAAAAATACTGAGCAGGTTCACCAGCTGACTTTTTCCCATGCATGCTTTTTTGTAATGGCTGGCGGTCAATAAAACCAATATCACCGTTGCTTACCTGTACTTTGTATTGCGTTTGGGTAGAATCCAGAACGTAAACCGGAGCTTCAGTAGAAAATATTCCTAAAAGATCTTTATTTTTTCCACTTTCACGAAAGAGATGTCCCCATTCAGAAGTGTAAACAGGGCGTTGGCCGGGGCTTTGTGCCATGGTATTGTAAAAGCAGCACTGAATCATGCCGGCTGCCAGTAGTATCTTATTCAACATATTGTAATTGATATCCGTAAAAGCTTTAATGTCTTTTGCAGATAGGTTTATAATGACTTCTATGATTATTCCTTCAAAAATAATGAAAATTGAGGGTTTGTCCTAAAGTTGTTGTTATTCAGAATGGGTATAAATTCCATCCTATTCATCTGTTTTCATTGGGTAGCGTAAATAAAAATACTATTTTTATCGCCCAAAAAAGTAAAGATTAATTATGCCGACTGATGCTTCTCTCAAGCTGATTCCGATGACAACTTTCGTGCTGGAGTATTATTCACATGAAGGATATGCCGATCTTCAGATTTTGAATCTGATGAATAATTATGCCAATTTCTTAAAGAAGCGTTTGACTCTTGGAATGTTTGTCCCTGTAGACCGTAAAGGAAATATCCTGAAAGAACCTAAAAATTATACGGCATGGAAATCTCTTGACCATAATGATGGGAAAAGAACGGATGTTGCAGGTTTTGAAGAATATGCTGAATACCAGAAGGCTGAACAGAATTGTATGTTTGAAGGCTTTAAGGTAGATTATA
Source organism: Chryseobacterium sp. FG46 (assembly GCF_057809135.1). Taxonomy (NCBI): domain Bacteria; kingdom Pseudomonadati; phylum Bacteroidota; class Flavobacteriia; order Flavobacteriales; family Weeksellaceae; genus Chryseobacterium; species Chryseobacterium sp. FG46. The sequence goes on from NZ_JBMDJJ010000026.1 coordinate 26,898, forward strand.
ATGGATATTCAAAAGTAAGAATCATTGCTTCATACGACCCTTCTATTGAATTGTCTTTTAATAAAAATGACCTGCTTCCTACAGGATTCAATGATGTAGAATCACTGACTGTTTTTGATGATATCTTTTTAACATCCAGTGCTTTAAAAGCGATTGGAATAAAATGGTAAAATATTATATAATGAAAACCACTTATCAGCGCTGATAAAGTTTTTTTTAAAATGTTATTGATTTTTTAATATATTTTCAAGTTCTGTTATAAAACCTTTCTGTGCAGCATTGATCCGTTTTTGTGCTTCTTCTGAAGAAAACCATTCCCATTGATCTACTTCCGGAACTTCTATTATTTTACCCGATTTGGGTGGCCATTCTAATGAAAAGGTATTGCTGTAAAGGTCAGAAGTCTCAATATCTCTTTTAAAGCCCAGGCATAAACGGTTTTTCCGCCTTTTTGTTGAACAGGTGATAATCCGATGAATTTTCCTTCTATTGTTTTACCCGTTTCTTCCTTAAATTCCTTCAATGCATGCTCCAACGGATCTTCATCAGGAAGAAACTCTCCTTTAGGAATAGACCATACCCCAAGATCTTTATTTCGCCAGAAAGGACCGCCGGGATGAACCAGAAAGTAATACAGACTGTATTTTTCTTTTTTAAACAGCAAAATCCCGGCACTCGTTTTCATAAGCTTAAAGGTTTCATTATTAAAGGTATGAAAATATATAAACCCGATGATCAATACGATAAACCTTTCTTTTTAAACTCAGAAGGTGACGTTTGCTTGTACGCTTTGAATATTTTATTGAAGTGGCTGGCATCATTGAAACCCAGCCTGTCAGCAATTTCACTGATGTTATAATGGCTTTGCAGTAAAAGCTTTTCAGCAGTTTTTATTTTATGCTGTATAATATGCTGTTGTATAGAGAAACCTGTCTGTTTTTTTATATAAATGCTGATGTAATTGGGAGAAAGCATAAATTCTTCAGCCAGGTTCTCAATTTTCATTTTATCAGCATCCAGAGCATTGACATTGATATAATACAGGATTCTCTCAATTCTGCTCACATTATGAGTGATCCAGCTCTTTGTAGTAGCATTTTGTATTGTATTTCGGATAAGAATAGTAATAATACTGCAAAAGAGGTCAGTAGTAATCTCTTTGGTATAGGTGTTTTTGTGACTGAACTCATACAGTAGAATCCTGGCAAGTTGTAACAGATGAATCCTATCTGTTTTACCTTTAATCACCGATTCATACACAAAAGAATGATCTTCCATGAGGAGCTGTACAACTTTCTGAAGTTCATTCTTTTTAGCAGACAGCAGGTTTTCCCAGATATACTGTTCTGTAAATTTTATATAAATGAATTTTGTTTTGCTTTTAATTGAAAATTCATGGCCATCACTTGGTCTGAGAAGAAAGACATCTCCCTTTTTATAAGAAAAAGTAATGTTATTGAGGTGATGAAATCCTTTTCCACTTTCTATAATGATCAGTTCATAAAAATTATGATTGTGATATTCAACGTCCCAGCTTTCCTTTTCAATGCTGAAAACATTAAAAGAGTTGAAATTAACGATTCGTTTCATAGCAGAATGGATTTTTACAAATTTACCATTAATTTTTACAATATATACTGATGGATTATTGATGAATTTTGCCTTATCAATACATTCAAAATGAAACATATAAAACAATCAGTATTGCTGCTTGCATCCACAATTGTTCTGATGTCCTTTTCTGATCATCATGATAGGGACACAACAGAAAAAAAGGAACAGCATGAAAAACAGACTCTGGCAAAAAAATACTGGCCGAATGAGGCTCAATTGGTTATTTCCATTTCTATGCAGTTTGAAACCGGCGGACAGCCGGAAGGCGCAGAAAGCCCTTTTAGTGGAACACCGTTACCAAAAGGACAGCCGGATCTTCCTGCAGAAAGCTGGTACCGTTACGGAGGAAATGAAGGCATTTACCGGATGCTGGATTTATGGAAAAAATATGACATTAAAGTTACTTCTCATGTGGTAGGAACTGCTGCTGAAAAGTATCCTGAAGTTGCTAAAGCTATTGCCAACGGAGGTCATGAGATTGCAGCTCATGGCTTTACCTGGGATAATCAGTGGAATAAGAGCTATGCTGATGAACTGAATTTTGTAAAACAAGGCGTAGAGGTCGTTGAAAAAATTACAGGGCAGAAAGCTGTTGGCTATAACGCTAACTGGCTGAGAAGAAGCCCGAATACTCTTAAAGTATTACAGGATCTTGGTTTTCTGTATCATATTGATGATTTAAGCCATGATGAACCTTTCATTACCAAAGTAAAAGGAAAAAACTTTGTAGTCATTCCTTATACGCTTCGCAACAATGATATTGTCAATATTGAAGGCAAACACTGGAGTCCCGATCAGTTTTTGGCCCAGCTGAAATTTGAATTTGACCGTCTGTATGAAGAAGGAGCTTCAAAGAGAAGAATGATGAGTATCAGTTTTCATGACAGAATAGGCGGAACCCCTGCAATGGTGCATGCCATGGAGGAATTTATTCAATATACCCAACAAAAACAGGGAGTCGTTTTTATGAGAAAAGATGACATCGCTAAAATGGTGATGAACGATCCCGGTACTCCGGTTGACAACAGCGAAGAAAAGTTTAATAAGTAAGGAGGCTGGAGGCTGGAAGAAGGAGGTTATTGAAGTCTGCAAAGTATTTTTACGACCAATATAACTTCCCTCCTCCAGCTTCCCTCTTCCAACTAAAAAATTACCTTTATGAATAATACAAAAACAGCCTATTTTTTCCTTCGTGTATCGATGGGAATCAACTTTTTGGGACACGGATTGGTTCGTCTCGTAAAACTACAGGATTTTGCATCAGGAATGATGAAAGGTTTTGAAACAAGCTGGCTTCCACAGCCATTGGTTCATCTTTTTGGTGTCGTTCTCCCCTTTCTCGAATTTACAATCGGTCTTCTGTTGATAATGGGTTTTAAAACCCGTATTGCCGCCATTGCCGGAGCTTCTCTGATTATTTTGTTACTTTTTGGAAGCAGTACCGTTGAAAACTGGGAAGCAATGGGTATTCAGATGATCTATGCAGGTTTGTTCTATATTCTGATCAGCAGAATTGATGATAATTACCTGGCTTCGGACAGGAAATGGTAAAAAGAAAATGGCTTATAAAGCTCGGAAAATAAGGAAGTAAAAGAATAAAGAGGACATAAATGATTCGGAAACTTTTGCCTTTACTTTACTGAGTACAGTGACCACTGATTTTTTATCTGACTGGAGGATATGGAGCGATGTACAGTTTCCCTGATAATATTACCTTACAGACTATAAACATCTTATATAAAAACATTCAAATAAAAAACGCAAAGTTTTAATGGTTTCAGATTTTTACTAAAAATGAGTAATGATAGTGTCAATACACTGCATCATTAATATCTCCCCAGATGCCTCAAAATAAAGTAAAACATTAAAATCTTTGCGTTAAAAAAAACACGTTTTTTACGAAGCTTGATTATAATCGGTTTATTATGATAAAATTGATTTTATTATGGTAATAAGGCTCATCAGGATCACTACTATTCCTACCACAACAAACATTTTCTTTGTTGGAAGTTTTGCCGTAAGCATGGCAGAAAACGGAGCGGTAAAAACACCACCCAGCAAAAGCCCCAAAACAATATTCCAGTGATGGATTCCTATTGTGAAGATGAATGTAATGGCACTGGTTACCGTCAATAAAAACTTGGCAACGGTAGAACTTCCTACTACATAACGGGGAATTCTTCCCTCTTTGATCAGTGTACCGGTTACCAATGGTCCCCATCCGCCACCTGCAAAAGAATCTATAAAACCACCTGTCAGTCCCAATACTCTGAGATTGGTTCTTTTTTTGGATTTACCCTGTGCTGACTTTTTATCTTTGAATGCGTTTCTTAAAATATTAATACCAAGATACAAGGTGTAGCAGGCAATAACAGGTTTTACAATATGAGCATAATGTTCGCCGTAATGAGACAGTGTTAAAGCACCTATGACAGAGCCTACAATAGCCAGCGGGAACAGCACCCATACCATTTTCTTATTGACATTTCCCAGTTTGTAATGACTGAAGCTTCCGGCGGCAGTAGTAAAAGACTCTGCAGAGTGAATACTGGCACTCACAACAGGAGGTGGAACATTCAATAATAAAAGTATTGTAGTACATATCACTCCATAACCCATTCCCATGGATCCGGCGACAATTTCTGCCATAAAACCGGCAAACAGCATCCAGTAAAAAATATGGCCGTCCTTATTCAGAAAATACTGAATATCATCTGCAAGATCAAATTGGTACACCAAAAGTCCAAATAACCCCAAAAGAAGTAAAACTCCAATAATGGCAAGATAAATATTAGCTTTTCTCTGGGCTGTTTTGGTAATATTGATCAGTTTTTCTATTTCCATATCAGGTTTTGAAGAAACCTTTCCATCAGACAGGTATTCTGTAGTAATTTTGTTGAGTTCTTTCACCTTATAATTGAAATCTCCGGTGAGCTGATTGCGGATATGCTGCATATTGTCCAACACATGATCCATTTCATCAGGAATAACTTCTGTAAAGGTTTCCCTTAATCTTTTAGCAATAGTCGGGGATTTTCCATTGGTGGAAATGGCTATTTTAAGGCTTCCTTTTTTAACAATGGATCCTAAATAAAAGTCACAAAGATCAGGTTTATCAGCAACATTCACCAATATACTTTTTTTCTGGGCTTTTTCTCTGATTTCCCCAGCCAGTTCAATATCATTTACCGCAATAATGGCAAGATCTGTATCATTGAAATCATCATCATCATAGGCTCTTTCATGAAGGGTTATATTGGAAAACTGATTTTGTAAGGTTCTGACCTCAGGGATAATCTCTTTCGCTACCAGTTTGATAGAAGTTTCCGGTGAATTACCCAAAACAGATTCCAGTTTTTCAAGGGCAACCTTGCCACCGCCAATGATCAGCAGTGAAAGGTTTTCAAGTTTTAAAAATATGGGATATAAAGAATTGCTCATCCTGATTACAGTTTTAAGTCATAAGTAAAAGCGAGATAATACAGTCCTCCGATTTCAGGACCTGCGGCATACTGGAAATAACGGCGGTTTAATAGATTCGTTGCTCCAATCTTAATATTCGCATGAATTTCAGGTAGTTTCCATGTTGCCTGGGCATCAATGGTGTAATAGGCAGGGATTTCTCCCGATGCCAAAGGACTTTCCCACATAAAACTGCTCTGCCATCTTGCTACAAGGGTAAATCCTATATTTTTAACAATCTCTCTGTTTCCTACACTTACATTCACCATCCATTTCGGGGTGTTGAAAGCGGTGATAAAAAGATCTGAAGTATTGCTGGAAGCAAGATCATTATAGGAAACATTGGTATTGATATTATAATTTCCTGTAATATTATAACGAATCCCTAAAGATGTTCCATAGCTTTTGTAGGTACTGTTGCTGTTCGTATAAACCCTATATCTGTCCTGCTTGCTTCTGTCGAGCATCGCAAGAACAGCGGTATTGCTTCCTACCTGACTGTTTTTTGGAACTGCCACTTCTACCTGACCAAGGAATCCTTCATAAATATTGTAATAGAAATCCCAGTCCAGCACCAGTTTATTATTAAAAAAAGTAGACTTATACCCTATTTCAAATGAATTGATCTTTTCCGGCTGTAACTTCTGCAGATTGGCTACGGTTAAAAGCTGTTTATTATCCTGAGCCGCCTGAACCTGTGTTTTTCCTGCATCTACATCTGCATTTACTGCTGAGGTGAATTTATCAATGGAAGCCAGCGTATAGGAATTTTCCAGATAACCTAATCCGTCATTTACTTTTGAAAGACCTCCCACTCTTCTTACATTTCCGTTGTTGACGAATGAAAGAGCTTCAAATAACGAAGGAAAACGATATCCGTTTTGAAAAGAAGCTCTGAAGTTATGCTGCTTTACAGGAGAATAGACCACACTTATTCTTGGATTCAGTTTAGCTTCAAATTCCGGGTTTCTGTCGATCCGTAAAGCGGCATTGATTTTTAATTTATCATCAAAGAAAAGTCTGGTAATCTGTGCAAAAGCTCCATATTTCTGATAAATAACATCTTTCCCGAAGGTGCCGTTGGCTAAAGGGATATTTCTTTCATTGACCGGACGATTGAAATCAACAAAATTATTTCCATCCGGAGTAATGCTGTACAAACGGTAGTCTACACCAGCGAGAAGGTTGAAAATCTTCACAAACCTGCTGAAATCGTAGGTAAGTTCCCCCTGATAAAAACGGGATTTCTGTTCAAGTTTTGCTCCTCCTGTTGCCGGAGCTCCTGCTACTCCTCCATTGGCTGAATCCCAGTTATTAATTCCGATAATGGTATTTTTTAATTGCTCAAAGGCTGCCGTTCCCGGTACAACTCTGTTTTTATCTGCTTGCTGACGAGCCAGGATAAATGCATCGTTAAGATTGGCTCCTCCATTTAAATTGTTCTGAAGTGCGGTCTGAAATATATTTTTCCAGTTGGTATTGGAAAGGTTCGTCAGATCAAGATTATCTGCCAAAGGTTTTAGATTATAAGAATCTCCTGTATTTTCTATGGATACATAAGCTCTGAAGGTCAGTTCTTTTCCTGTCAATTCTACTTTATGGTTCTGAACCGTGGCATTTTGCAAACGGATTTTATTTCCTCTCTGGAAAGTTCCATCCAGTAAGCCATAGCGGTACACGTAAGAAGTTCTCCACTGATCTCCGAAACGGTAATATAATCCTGCATCAAACTTGATATTTTTCACATCAGGACTCACCAGATCTTTCTCCAGATATCCTGTCCTCGAAACGTTGAATGTAGTAGGTTTCCCATTGTAATCTACTTTTACGGCTACACGATTATTTCTTTCATCACCGTATTTATTCCAAAGGTCTTCCGCCGGATTATTGACGAGTGTAAAATTGGGATTGGCTGTAACTAGTGATCCCGGATTCTGATCGGTCAGGTTATTAGAGATCCAGTCTGTTCCGCTGAAATAGGAAGCATTCACCTTAACGGCAAAGTTTTTATTGATCACTTTTGCAAAGCGGATCGCACTTTCTCCCAGAGCACTTATTTTATGATTAACGTTGTCTACATGATTCACTCCGCCACGGAAATAAACACTTATTCCCTCAGACGTAAACGGATCTTTGGTCTGTAAGCTTGCCAGTCCGTTGATGGCATTCATTCCGTACAACGCTGAAGCCGCTCCCGGAGTGACTTCCATCGACTGGATATCCAGTTCCGTAGGTCCTATGGCGTTTCCCAATGGTACACCCAACGTTGCCGACTGTACATCTACCCCGTCCACCAGCTGCATAAACCTGAAATTATTAGGCGAATTGAAACCTCTCGAATTAGGAATCTTTAAAGTAAGACTTGAGGTTAAAAGCTGTAACCCCTTTACATTTTCCAATGTTTCATAGAATGAAGCTGCCGGACTTTCCCTGATGGTTTTGATATCAATTTTTTCAATGGCTATCGGTGATCTTAATATCTTTTCCGGAACTCTGGATGCAGAGATCACTACGTCATCAATAATGGTATTCTGAGGGTTAAGTCCTACTGTTATTTTATTGGAAGGTGAAAGTATTTCAACGGTTTGACCTGTGAATCCATCTTTCTGAATTACCACCCGGAACGGAATGGTAACTCTTGTTCTGAGCTTAAAGTTACCTGCCTGATCCGTTAATGCGGTATCCTGCGTGTTTTCGATCTGTACTTTTACAGAATCGAGACCTTTGTATGTACCTGTATTTTTGATGCTTCCGCTAAGCTCTATGAGTTGCTGCTGTGCTTCCGCCAGGTTAAAAAATAGAAATGTAAATGCGATAATGCCTGCTTTAGGTAGAAAATTTCCCTGCTTTTTGTTTTTCATTTTTTCTTCATTTTTTAGGTTGAGAATGAAGCTGTCTGAATTTTTACTTCTATGATGAAAGTCTTATATGCTGTATAATATTATCATTGAAGGGCTTAGAATTCCCCTCCTTTGGAGGGGTGGTGAAAATTCAAAGAATTTTTGACGGGGTGGTTTAAGCCATTAATATTATTGCTGAGGTTGTTTCACCTTCGGTTCGCAATGACAGTCTGGTAAAGTTTCATAATAATTCAAAAAACTTCAAACAGCTTAGATTGTATTGTTATTTAAGAATCAACAACACATACACATTCGTCTCCCTAAATGAAGAGGTTGAGTTTTTTTGTTTTTTTTCAGATCATAATGAAAAGTAGCCATATAATTAATTTAAAGTGTGTAAGTAACGGTATGAAAAATCGCCAAATGTTTCTTCTGCCAGCCTTTTCTGTACATAAATCCCGAAAAGCTCATCCAGCGTGGAAAGAATTTCTTCTTCACCAATATTTTCTTTAAATTTTGTATTCAATCGCATTCCCAGACGGTCTCCTCCGATGTGAAGGTTATATTTTCCATAAGCTGTCCCCACAAATCCGATTTCAGCATTGGGAGATCTTCCGCAGCCATTAGGACAGCCGGTCATACGGATGGTAATATCTTCTTCCAACAGACCATATTTTTCAAGAATAGGTTCTATTTTCGTGACCAGAGAAGGCAGATAACGCTGAGCTTCCGCTAAAGCCAGTGAACAGGTATTCAGGGCAACACATGCAACAGAATTTTTACGTAAGGCACTTGCGTTGTTGGTATGTTCTGAAATTCCGTGTTCTTCTAAAATGTTTTCAATTTCGGGTTTATCTTTTTCATCAATGTCAGCCAGGATAAGATTCTGGTTACAGGTAAAACGGAAATTGGCTTTACCCGTCTGTGCGATTTTTAACAACCCTGATTTTAAAGGGTATTCCGCTGTATTAAGGATTCTTCCGTGCTCTACAAATACGGTATAAAACCATTTTCCTTCATGATTCTGAATCCAGCCGTAGCGGTCTTTTCTTTGTGTAAAATTAAATTCTCTGGCAGGTTCAAAGCTGAAGCCTGTTCTTTTTTCTACTTCAGCCCTATACTGGTCGATACCCAATTTATCAATTGTGTATTTTAATCTTGATAATTTTCGGTCGCTTCTGTTTCCAAAATCCCTTTGTACTGTGATGATTTCATAGACAGCTTTCAATACTTTTTCTTCGGTATCTACAAATCCAAGGATGGATGCAAGACGTGCGTAGGTAGCTTCATTTCCGTGAGTTGCTCCTAATCCTCCTCCGGCAGCGATATTGTACCCTACAATTCTATCATTTTCGATAATCGTAATTAAGGCAATATCATTGATGAATACATCCACATCATTATTGGGCGGAACAGCAATTCCTATTTTCAGTTTTCTAGGAAGATATCTGTCCTGATACAGAGGATCTTCCTCTGCTTTACGGTCTACCAGAAGTTCATCATCAATCCAGATGTCATAATAAGATTTCGTTTTAGGAAGGCACATTTCACTGATTTTTCCTGCCAGTTCATAAGCTTCCTTGTGCAAAGGTGATTCAGAAGGGTTAGCAGTACAGGTTACATTCCTGTTGACATCCCCACAAGCCGCAATTGAATCCAGATGCTGAAGATTGAAGCTCTGAATGGTAGGTCTTAAATGAGATTTTAAAATACCATGAAGCTGAATGGTTTGTCTTGTCGTTACTTTTATAGTTCCGGTAGAATGATCTTCAGCGGTTTCATTCAATCCTACCCATTGTTCCGGAGTTAAAAAACCACCGGGAAGCCTAAGCCTGATCATGTAAGAATACAGCCATTCCAGCTTTTTGGAGACACGCTCTTCCCTGCGGTCTCTGTCGTCCTGCTGGTACATTCCATGAAATTTGATCAGCGTCTGGTCATCTTCCCTTATGGCTCCGGTAAATTGATCAGCAAGGCTTTCTTTTAAAGTTCCTCTGAGTCCGTTACTGCCGGTTTTAATTTTTTCTACCGGTGAAAGGTTCTCTTTATTGTTGTTCATAATTGTTTCCTTTAATTTTTTACGGGTACTTATTTTTAATACACATCTTTAGCATATCTGCCGCTCAGTTCCATTTCTTCCAGATAGTTAACGGCCTCTTCTTTGCTGCGTTTTCCTTCATTTTGAATAATGGTAAGAAGCGTTTGTTCTACATCGTAGGCCATTGGCTCTTTAGCACCACATACATACACAGATGCTCCGCCTTCCAGCCAGTAAAAAACTTCCTGAGCTTTTTGTTCCAGTCTGTGCTGAACGTACACTTTTTCATTGGTATCTCTGGAAAAAGCAAGATCTAAATGGGTTAAGCTGCCTGTTTTAAGAAAATCCTGCAGTTCTGCCTGGTAAAGAAAATCGGATACAAAATTCCTGTCTCCGAAAAACAGCCAGTTTCTTCCTTGTGCTCCTGTAGCATCACGCTCCCAAAGGAATGATCTGAAAGGCGCAATCCCTGTTCCCGGACCAATCATAATGATATCTTTATCCGCTTCCGGCAGTTTGAAATGTCCTGCTTCCTGAATATAAAATTCCACTTCTTCTCCTTCTTTGAATTCACTCAGAAAACCGCTGCATAACCCGTTATGTTTCCGATGGTCAATAAAGAACTCCGATTTGGCAACCGTAATATGAATTTCTGTGTCACCATGAGCTTCCGGAGAAGAAGAAACTGAGTAAAGACGTGGTGCCTGAGCGGTTAATATCTGTATGATTTCTTCAAACTCATCGGCATTTTTCACCGGATAAATCCTAAGCAGATCAAGAAGGCTTAATCTAACTTCTGGAATAGAATGTCCCGTTATTTTTGCATATTGAGCTACTACGGATTTAAGCAAATGGCTGATGTTAAGATTTTTATTTAACAATTCTTCAACTGAAGCTGTAACCTTAGATGTTTGTATCTGTTTCTGAGGATCAATTCCTGTCAGCGTAATAATTTCGTCCACTATTTCTTTAGAATTGAATGGAATCACTCCTAAAGCTGCACCAGGTTGATATGTAAGAGCTTCTTCTGTTTCAATTTCAATATGATAGGTTTCTTTTGCAGACGTAATATCATTGAGATTGATGATGGCTGAAACTTTTCCCTGATATTTCTTTCTTCCGGTCGAAACTTTTTGAGCTGAAACATTTTTTGTACTCTGACCTACATTTTTATTAACCGTTTCAAATATATGTTCTATCCAGTGGGAAGCTTCCTGCTCATAATCAATATCACATTTCTTTAACGGAATGAGACGCTGAGCTCCCAATATTTCAAAACGCGAATCTACATCTTCTCCGGTTTGGCAGAACAAAGGATAACTGCTGTCTCCCAAGGCCAGAACTCCGTATTTAAGTCCGCAGAGATTAATTTCATTCTCATGAATATAATCGTAGAACTTTTTGGCCAGCGCTGGCGGCTCTCCTTCTCCCTGAGTGCTGATGACTACGAAAAAGAACTCTTCTTTTGCCAGATCTTTGGGTTTATATTGTGAAAGATCAGCCAGCTTTACCTGCAATCCTTTTTTCTTAACGATACCAGCAAGGGCTGTAGCTAACTTTTTACTGTTTCCGGTTTCCGTACCATAAGCCAGCGTTATTTTTTTTGCAGCATTCTGTGCAATACTGTTCGTTTGCTGTGGTGGCAGTACCGCGGTCAATGAAACACCTCCGGCAATACCCGCAAGATATCCGCTTGCCCAGATGGCTTCTTCTCTGGAGAGGTCTCCGGAGATTTGTTTTAATACATTTAATTTAGTTTCAGACAGCATATTCAAAGAAATTTTGAGTTGTTGGTTTTAAACTTCCGTTTTCCACTGATTTAAAATAAAGGCCTTCCTGCTCGGCATTTTCAAGCCATGAAAATTCTTCATGCAGATTGACAATTTTGCCAACCACAACCAAAGAAGGAGATGCAAAGGTTTTATCTCCGAATTTTTCGTTAAAATCATCAAATGATGAAGTGTATACCTTTTGGAAAGGTGTTGTAGCCTGTTCAATGACTGCAATTTTTTTATCACCAGAAATCTGAAGTGCTTTCAGCTTTTCCACAAGAGGAGTAAGATTTCCTTTAGACATATAGAAAACAAGGGTATCATTGGTGAGAGCAAGTTCTTTCCAATACTCTTCAGTTACAATCTCTGATTTATAATAGGTCAGAAAACGTACGGATGTAGAATATCCTCTTGCCGTTAAGGGCATTCCTGCAAAGGCTGCTGCTCCTAAAGCCGCTGTAATTCCCGGAATAATTTCGTAAGGAATATGATTTTGTTTTAAAGCCTGCAGTTCATCAAGAATATTGGAGAATATGGAAACATCTCCCCCTTTGAGTCTTACAATGGTTTTATTCTGAAGGGCATATTCCACCATCAAAGTATTGATATGAGATTGAGGGGTAGAAGCATTTTTACTGCATTCTTTACCTACATAGATAATTTCTGTGTCTTTATTAACGTAGGTTTCCAGAATCTCGGGGCTTACAAGGCGGTCACATAAAACGACATCAGCTTCTGCGATTGCTTTTACTGCTTTTACAGTGATCAGTTCAGGGTTGCCGGGCCCTGCACCGATAAGGTAAACCTTTGGTGATTTTATATTTGTTTTCATTGAAGTAGGTGTTAGTTAGGGAGTTAGAAGAGTCCTTCTACAGACAGGTATCTTTCTCCGGTATCGTAATTGATGGTAAGGATTTTAGCGTTAGGTGGTATTTGCGGTAAATGTTTGGCGATGGCTGCTAAAGAGGCTCCAGTAGAAACTCCGACAAAAAGGCCTTCTTTTTTAGCTGCCTTAAGCGCGTATTCATAAGCTTCTTCCTTTCCTACTGTGATCACTCCATCTAAAAGGGTAATATCCAGGATAGAAGGTACAAAGCCTGCTCCCAATCCCTGTAATGGATGTGGCGCGGGGCTTCCTCCGCTTAAAACAGGGGATAATTCCGGTTCTACGGCGAAAACTTTTACGTTTGGATATTTTTCTTTAACCACTTTTGCAATTCCGGTGATATGTCCTCCGGTTCCTACTCCGGTAATGATATAATCCAAGCCGTCCGGGAAGTCTTTTAGAATTTCCTGAGCGGTGGTTTCTACATGTACTTTTACATTGGCAGGATTGTCAAACTGTCTTGGAATCCATGAATTGGGTGTTTCTTCAGCCAGTTCATTAGCTTTTTCAATAGCACCTTTCATCCCTTTTTCTCTTGGAGTTAATACGAATTCTGCACCGTAAGCTTCCATGATTTTGCGGCGTTCTATACTCATGCTTTCCGGCATGACAAGAATGAGTTTGTATCCTTTTACGGCAGCTACCAAAGCAAGACCTATTCCCGTATTTCCGCTTGTAGGTTCTATAATGACGCTGTCCTTATTTAATAATCCTTTGGCTTCTGCATCTTCAATCATTGCTAGTCCAATTCTGTCTTTAATGCTTCCGCCCGGATTGCTTTTTTCAAGTTTGATCCAGATTTCATGATCTGAACTGAAGAGTTTATTAATTTTCACGACGGGTGTATTTCCAATCGTTTCTAATGCATTCTGAAACTTCATATCTATCTATTTTTATTTTTTAAATTACAAAGGTTAAAGATTCCGGTAAAGAACTATTATCCTTTATTTTTATTTCACTTTTATGGTAGACCAGAGAATTGGCGGGAACATCCTGTGTTACCCAGACATTTCCTCCTATGATACTTTCTCTGCCTATGGTGGTTTCGCCTCCCAGAATGGTAGCTCCCGAATAGATAATCACATCATCTTCAATATTGGGATGTCTTTTCTGATGGGCTTTTTCTTTGGAAACATTCAATGCTCCGAGGGTTACTCCCTGATAGATTTTGACATTGTTCCCGATTATTGTAGTTTCTCCGATCACAATTCCTGTTCCGTGATCAATGAAAAAAGACTTTCCAATGGTGGCTCCCGGATGTATATCAATTCCGGTTTTACTGTGGGCATATTCTGAAATAACCCGTGGTAAAATTTTCACTTCCTGAATCCAGAGCTGATGCGAAATACGGTAGACATAAGTCGCAAAAAAGCCGGGATATGCCAGGTATACTTCTTCCATAGAATCGGCGGCAGGATCAAATTCCAGAATAGATTTTGCATCCAGCACCAGCTGGTCATACAGTTCCGGCAAAGCTTCATAAAACTTACCTACCTGTTTTTCAGTAAGGATTTTATCTCCTGTTACGATATTAATCAGATCATAAAGTGTTTTCTGAATGGCTTCAAAATTTTTTTTCAGCTGATCTTCAGTATTGTCACTCTGAGGAAGGAAAAGTGTTTCATACAAATCCTTTACCCATTTTTTTGTCTTTATTTTATCAAAGAATCCATGAATATTATTTTGTTTGGTCTGATGAATTCTTTGAATTAATTGATCGGAAATTGCCATTTTTTCTATTGGATTATACAGGCTGCTACCGTTGAATTGGACGTTTCATCCACCAAAATGGCAGAGCCTGTTGTTTTATTATTAGTAAAACTGTCATAGACCAAAGGCTGTGCCGTTCGGAGGGTAACTTTCACAATTTCATTCAGTTTAATTTCGCCATCGGCCTGTTCCCGGACAAGAGTATTGACATTGATCTTGTAATCTACCTCTTTTACAACTGCTTTTACAAGTCTGCTGTTCTGCTGCAAAAGGTATTTATTCCCCGGCTGCAGAGGTTTCTGATCCAGCCAGCATAAAAGAATTTCAAGGTCTTTTTCTACTGCGGGAACATGTTCTTCCGTAGTAAAAATATCTCCGCGGCTGACATCTACATCATGAGCGAGATGGATAACGGCAGGCTGACCTTCAAAAGCTTCTTCTTTTTCAATCCCATTGATCTCAATTTTGGTGATTTCAGTGGTCAGATCTGCAGGAAGAATATGAATTTTGTCTCCTTTTGTGAACTTTCCGCTTAAAATTTGTCCGGCATAGCCTCTGTAATCATGGAGTTCTTCAGTCTGAGGACGAATTACATACTGAACCTGGAAACGGCTTCCGTTATTTTTTTCTTCGTGCAGCTTTACTTCTTCAAGATATTCGAGAAGGGAATTTCCTTCATACCAGTCTGTTCTGGAAGATTTTGAAACAATATTGTCTCCTTTCAATGCTGATATCGGGAAGTAGCTTACCTCATTTAATCCCAGATTTTCTGCAATTTTTGCATATTCTGATTTTATATTTTCAAAAACTTCTTCGGAATAGTCTACCATATCCATTTTGTTGATGGCTACAGCTACTTTTTTCAGTTGTAATAAAGAGGCGATGATAGAGTGTCTTCTGGTCTGCTCAATCACACCTTTTCTTGCGTCAATCAGAATAACCATCAAATCAGAGTTGGATGCTCCGGTGATCATATTACGGGTATATTGCACGTGTCCTGGAGCATCTGCAATGATAAATTTTCTTTTTGCGGTTGAAAAATAGCGGTAAGCAACATCAATCGTAATTCCCTGTTCTCTTTCAGCACGAAGACCATCCGTTAAAAGGGCGAGGTCTACTCCGTCTTCATTTTTATTTTTGGAATGTTTTTCAAGGACTTCCAACTGGTCCTGCAAAATACTTTTGCTATCGTAAAGCAGTCTTCCGATAAGGGTACTTTTACCGTCATCTACGCTTCCTGCTGTTATAAATCTTAATATATCCATACGATTTTTGTTATAAATAATGAGTAATGGGCAATGAGTAATATTTTGCTGTCTGGTAAGTTATAATTGTCTTTTTCTATTACTTATAACTCATTGCTGATTGCTTATTTAGAAATAGCCTCCTTTTTTTCGGTCTTCCATGGCGGCTTCTGTTACCCTGTCATCAATTCTGGTTTCACCACGTTCTGAAATTCTGGTGGCTACAATTTCTTCGATAACAGCATCTATTGTTACAGCATTGGATTCTACAGCCGCAGTGCACGTCATATCTCCTACGGTACGGTAACGGATTTTCTTTGTGGTGATGATATCCTCTGGCTCTAGCACAACGTGGGAAGAATTGGCCAGCCACTGCCCGTTAAAGTCGATCACTTCTCTTTCATGCGAAAAATAGATGGAAGGCAGTGCAATTTTTTCTCTTCGGATATAGTTCCAGATGTCAAGCTCTGTCCAGTTGCTGATTGGGAAAACTCTCACATTTTCTCCTTTATGAATCTTTCCGTTGAAAATATTCCAAAGCTCAGGACGCTGAAGTTTAGGATCCCACTGTCCGAATTCATCACGAACGGAGAAGATTCTTTCTTTAGCTCTTGCCTTTTCCTCATCTCTTCTGGCTCCTCCTATACAGGCATCAAATTCGAATTCTTCAATCGTATCAAGAAGTGTGTAGGTTTGCAGCCAGTTTCTGCTTGGAAATTTCCCTTTAGCTTCAGTCAGTTTTTTACTTTTTATGGTGTCTTCCACTTTTCTGATTACCAGATTTACATCTAACTGTTTTACCAGCTGATCACGAAAATCCAATACCTCCTGAAAGTTATGCCCGGTGTCTACATGAACAAATGTAAAAGGGATTTTCCCGTGGAAGAAAGCCTTTCTTGCCAGATGAGCCAGTACAATGCTGTCTTTTCCTCCGCTGAATAGTAAAGCAGGACGTTCAAACTGACCCGCAACTTCTCTTAATATATAAATAGATTCGGCTTCTAACTGATCTAAATAGTTTAAATGATGTATTGACATTTTTTTCTTTTTTTATTGATGAATATGCAGACCGCATTCTTTTTTGTTGGCATCTTCCCACCACCAACGGCCTGCTCTGAAGTCTTCTCCTTCTTTGACTGCTCTGGTACAGGGTTCACATCCTATGCTTACAAATCCTTTCTTGTGAAGGTGATTGTAAGGTAAGTGATGATCTTTTACGTATGCTGTTACCTGTTCTGTGGTCCAGTGAAGGATAGGATGAAATTTAATGATCTTATTATCCGGATCCCATTCCAGCTGCGGCATGTTCTTTCGGTTGGGAGAATGCTCAGATCTGAGACCTGTAATCCATACTTTATAGCCTTCCAGCGCTTTTTTTAAAGGGTGAACTTTTCGGATAGTACAGCATGCTTTCCTCTTTTCTACAGATTGGTAGAACGAATCAGGGCCATTTTCTGTAACAAATTCTCTGAGCTCTTCCGTATCCGGATAATAGGCTTTGATGTTCTTTTTAAAGAAAGCCTTCGTAGATGTCCAGGTTTCATAGGTCTGCTCAAAAAGTCTTCCCGTATCCAAAGTGAAGATTTCAATATTTAAATCTTTTATCAGATGAGTGATGACCTGATCTTCATAACTGAAACTGGTTGAAAAGATCACTTTTCCCGGGAATCTTTCAGTCAGTATTTGCAGCCCATTAGTTTGAAAAGAAGCTTCAGAAGCCTCTTTCACAAGATTTTCGAATTCATTTTTCAGACTGTTTTCCATTTTGAATTGAGATTTAAGTTTTGCAAATATATATAAAATTCTATAACTCCTATCAAAATAGTAGAATTTAAATATAAAAAATTTTATTTTTCATTGATAAACTTTGTCAGAGTAGCTTCCATCATACTTTTTCTGGTTTTTTCACGAACGATGATTAATTCTTTTCTCAGATAGCAGACTGCTTCATCTACACAATCATCGCATGCTTCGTAAAAATTTAAAGATACACAAGGCGTAAGTGCAATGGGTCCGTCAAAAATACGGTAAATATCTGCTAATGAGACTTCATCTGGGGATTTTAGAAGATAATACCCTCCTACTTTCCCTTGCTTACTGTTCACAAGTTTGGCTCTTTTAAGTTCAAGAAGGATTTGTTCCAGAAATTTCTTGGGAATGTTTTCGTCCTGTGCAATAATGGAAGTTGGCAGAAAGCCCTGGTTATAATTCCTTGCTAATCTGACCATTGCTTTAAGCGCATATTTGCAACGTTTCGACATCATAATTTCTGCAAGTTATGATAAATTATTGTATAAATGAAATGTTTTTATAGCTGAAGACTTTGCATTTAACCACAGAAGACACAAAAATAAAAACACTTAAGTTTATTCTAAATTACAAATAAGCTGCTGAGAAGTTCACTTAAGCTTAAAAAAAATCGTTGGTTTTTTATTGCCTGAGATTATTTTAGTCTAAAAATATGAACAAGCATCTGTGCAATTCTGTGGAAAAAAGATACTCAGTAAGCTGCCCGTTTCAATCTTTCCTTGAGTTTATCCTTTGTGCAATATAAAGTAAGCCAGCTCCCTATCCTTCCGTTTCAGATTTTCAACCCTGTTGAAACCACTTTTCAGAAGTACTTTTTGAGATCCTATATTGTCAAGATCAGTTACTGCTACAATATCTTTCTCAAGATTTAATGAAGAGCAATAGGCAACAAGTGCTTTACATACTTCTGTCCCGAATCCTTTACCCCAGTAATTTTCGCCTAAGGTATATCCTATTTCTATCTGTTCTGGGTTGTCTAGGAAGATTCTTGCCAGGCACATTCCCACGAAATCATTGTTATCGGCATTAAATATTCCCCATCTGCTGAATGGACTTTCCTTGTAATCGGCCAATGCTTTGTCAAACATTTCTTTATACTCCTCAGGAGTTTTGTAAGGAAGATACCGGGTTACATTTTCATTTTCAAAAAGAGTAGAGAATAAAGGAAATTCTTCGGGCGTAAATTCACGAATAATAATTGTGTCATTTTTATATTTCATAGAAGTGAATAGAATGTAAATGTTTAGTAAACGAATAAAATTAGGTAAATAAATCTGAAATTATTACTGAATACCCATTAATATAAAAAATGGGCTTAAAATTAAACCCATCATTGCTGAGAATTTGAAAAAATAATACATCCATTATAGGATTTTCTCAAATCAACCCTATCAATGACATAACAAATTGTCATACAAGATGTTTTTTTAGGAATGTGAAATAAAGAAGATGAGCTCAATGAGCCCATCTTACTCCTTTACCATCCCAAAATAGAGACAGTTAAAATAAAACCTTTTACTAACAATTATATTGTAGCAATATGCCGTTTGATCCTATTTTTTAATGAATTTCTGAGAAAATTTCCCTAACGAGGTTTCAATATCAATTAAATAAGTTCCGCTTAGGAAGTGTTTAACGTCAACCTTATCACCAATAACTTTAGCATTCATTTTTCGTCCAAACATATCATAAACAGAAATTGATTTAATTTCCCCTTTTGTTTTAATTGTCAATACATCAGAAACCGGATTTGGATAGATAGATGTTTCTGAGTTTGTTGTATCAACTTCTGCAGTGGATAATAGTGTACAAGGTGTTGTAATACTTCCATATGGTTGTGTATTATATCCAAATGCAGTTACAGAATAATTTGAACCATTTGCCCCCACAATCAGTTTGAAATAACCGTTAATGTTGTAGCCTTCGAATTGGTTTCTAAAACCAACATAGGCTGTTTTACCAGACCAGGTAGTATATGTAGGAGTGTACACGTCAAGTTGTCCGGGAGTACCAATTGGGTAACCTATATTATTTGCATTAGTTATAGTGGTGCAGGCTGGAATTAAACTGATATTTCTTGTTCCTGTTTCACATACTAATCCTTTCCAATAAGTTTCCAATTTTAATTGATTTGCGCCATAGTACCAAGCACCATATCCTGCATCATCACTAAGCTCCGGGTTAATGATAAAATATTTCCAGGGAGCTCCGGAGTTGGTTGTTACTGTTGTTGGTGTCGGGTTGGCATAACTTTCCAGAGGAGTCCCTGTAACTATTTTATAAGGATCTTTATAAGAAAAAGTTAATGCTAATGCTGTCGTTGACCCTAGTGAAGTTGTGCCTCCTGTTATAGCCGGATTCAGGAATGTAATTGATGAATTCAGGACCTGACTTTTAGGATGACTGGTTGCAGCACCATTTATGGTAAGTGTAGCAGTTGTTGGGCTTGTAACTACTATTGCTGCTGTTAGTCCTGCTGGTAATGAAGACGTGAAATGTGTTCCTGCTGTAAGAGTTGTTCCATTGGGTACGGCAAATGTTGCTGAATTTAGTGTAATTGTTGATTTAGGAGCAGAGGCTACTGTTCCATCTAATGACACGGCTCCATTATTGTTTAAGTTCTCTGTAAATGTACTGTTGCTAAGCGTTAGCCTAGGTGGAGTATTGGCAACTCCGGTTGCTGCTAAGTTGGCAGGCTTCCATAAATTTATTCTTGAAGGATGGTTTAATGCTGCCAGCATTCTGTTAACCTGTCCATTGGTAAACATTTTATAACAACCGGAAGAACCATTGTATCCCATATAGTTTTCAACGTTCACTTTTTGTCCAAGACAATTGTTACCCGCTGTACATCCTAATCCTGAAGACATATTTTCTACAGGAGTGTCTGCAACTCCATCCCCATCATTACCTGGATTTGCAGTTGAACAAAGAACATTGAACGTGTGTTGAAGATTGAGCCAATGCCCAAATTCGTGAGTGAATGTATCAGAAAACTCGTTTGAAGCTACTGTTCCAGCAGCATTAAATATATAACGTCCATTATAAACAACTCTGGCTGTATTTACTGAAGTCATGTATGAATCCGGATACCAGGCAACTCCTGATTGATATAAATCCTTATTAGCATATAGGTCATTTTGGATATACACATTCATATACTTTGTATTATCCCAGGCATCTGTACCAACTTGTGCATCATATCCGCCACCGTTGCCATAACCACCTTTGAAAGGATGAAAAATCACTCCGCTTGTTGCTTTTCCGGTTGGATCAATTTTAGCCAATCGAAACTCAATGCTTAAAGCTCCTCTGACAGATTGGAAGTCAGGATCTACAGTGTTTGAATCAGTGTTAATTCCATTGAAATTTAAGTTGATTTGTTCCAGTAAGTCAACTACTTTTTGGTAATTTACTTTTACATTACTTTGAGATTCTCCATATACATGGAAAACCACAGGGATAATGTAGGTTGGATTATTGATTGACTTATTCAATGATTTTTTGTCTGATCCCATTTTTTTTACGAAATCTTTGGTATATTTCTCAAAGTTTTCATATTCAACCTTAGATTCAGGGTGCAGTTCAAAATGTTTTTTCATCATTTCATCTGCTTTACACTCATGAGGTCTATTTTCTTGAGCAAAACCTATTATTGGAAATAGGGACATAATTAATAATGATTTAAATTTCATGGTTTTTTGGATTTGTGTGTTAATATATTATTTGAATAATCAAATTGTTTTGGGCTTAAAAATGTTTTGATTGCCTCTATATAATCTTAGTTTTTAAACGTTATATCATTAATAAGATGTTTTGTAAGAAACATTTCTAATTTTTTAGCGCTTTCAGATACAGCTTTGGAATTTGTTTGGGATGGCTCCAATGGTTCTAATTTTTTGCTTTCACAGGGATAGCAAAATAAGAACCCGATAAAAAATGCAATCTTCATAATAGGATGCATTGCAAGAGTTCGTGTTTTCATAAATAATAATTTTGTGTGTTATGTGATGTTTTTTAACTAAATCGTTCCGGATTAAAAATTCTGATATCAGCAGTTGGTTTTTCTTCATTGGCAAGCTCTGAAACTGTTTTCCCGAAAATAGGCCCGAGACTTAACCCCATCATTCCACCGCCTCCCGCAATAATCAGATTGTTCAATTTGGAAGATTGACCTAAATAAGGAAGCCCGTCCGGAGCACAGGGTCTGTATCCAAACCAGATTTCAGATTCTTTGGGTATTTTAACCTGGAAATCCGGCAAATAGCCAGGAATAGACCTAACAATTCCTTCTACTCTTCTCATATTAATTTTATCCTGGTGGGATGCCAGTTCCATCGTTCCGCCAAAGCGGATATGCCCGTTCATAGGGGTAACTGCAACTCTCGCTTCAAGTAATAAGGCAGCATGTTCCAATGTATTGAGTGGGTTTTCTGGCTTGTGCATGAATGAATATCCTTTCCCAGGCATTAATTGAATTTTAATACCTGCTTTTTGAGCAAGTTCAGGTAAGAATGAACCTCCCGTCATGATAAACCTGTCTGCGGTAAACTGCTTATCATTGGCAATGACAGCCTTAATATGGTTTCCAAAAGTTTCAAAACCTGTTACTTTGTGATGGGGATGAAAAATTACGCCATTATTTTTAAGATAAGAGATCATTTGTTTCATCAGTTTCATGGGATTCATATGCCCGTCACATTTATAATTGACGCCTCCGATAACATCCAATCGGGTATTGGGTTCGAGCTTCTGAATTCCCTTTTTATCCAGAATATCAACGGGTAAACCCATCTTAATTGCTTTATGAGCCAATTCTGTCTCCTCTTCTGCAACTTTCTCTGTTTTATAAAGCATTAAAATGCCATTTTGATGAAGTTCAAAATCAAATTCATCTTTTTGTGCAATCTCATTATAAAGTCTGCTGCTTGCCAGGTTAAGATCCCTGATGGCAGCTGCAGAATGATCAACATGTTTCTGGTTGGAATGTTTCAGAAACTTCAATCCCCAGGATATCAGGTTGGAATTGAGTGAGGGCTTTACATAAAACGGACTTTTACTATCAAACATCCATCGTATTCCCTGTGCAACAACTCCCGGAGCTGCCAATGGTGTAAAATGGCTGGGTACAATCATTCCTGCATTGCCATAAGAACAGTTGTCGGTAAGGTCATTCTGTTCAAGAATCTCCACCTGCCAGCCTTTTTGTAAAAGATAATAAGCTGAACTTAATCCTGCTATTCCTGCACCGATAATAAGTGCTTTTCCTTTATTTTGTGTCATATATTTATTTACATAACCTGAAATCCCTGCCAATAAGGATCTTCATCATCAATGATAATATGATTGTACCCCGTAATTCTTGCCCAGCCTTCTACTGACGGAACAATCGCGGCTCTTCCATCAATAGTTGTGGCTTCTTCAATTCTCCCGATAAACTGAGAACCGATATAGCTTTCATGAATAAATTCTTCCCCTTCCTTCAGTTTTCCCTTAGCATACCACTGAGCCATTCTTGCAGATGTTCCTGTACCACATGGTGAACGGTCTAAGGCATTTTCGCCTACCAACACCGCATTTCTTCCGCTGGCTTTAGGATCAGTAGGTTTACCTGTCCACTGAATATGACTTAATCCGGTAATATGTTCTATTTCAGGATGGATGAACTGATATTTTTCATTGAGTAATTTTCTGATAAGTTTTCCATAATGGATGAGCTGGCTGGCCGTAAAATCAGAAATATCTCTGAAGTTTTCCTGAGGATCTATAATGGCATAGAAGTTCCCGCCATAAGCTACATCGGCTCTTATTACTCCAAGATCCGGACATTCAACTTCCAGGTTTTCAGCATATAGGAAAGATTTTACATTGGTCAGTTTTACAGACTTTACTTTTTTTCCTTCCTGTACATAATCTATAAGGATAAGCCCTGCAGGCGTTTCCAGTCGTAATTTTCCAGGAATTTTGGGAACAACAAGACCTTCTTCAATGGCAATGGTAACCGTTCCGATGGTTCCGTGTCCGCACATGGGAAGACATCCGCTGGTTTCAATATATAAAACCCCGATATCGTTATTTTCATCTACAGGAGGATACAGAATACTTCCGCTCATCATGTCATGACCGCGGGGTTCAAACATTAATCCTTTTCTAATCCAGTCGTATTCTTGCATGAAATGTAGCCTGCGTTCCATCATGGAATTCCCTTTTAAAATGGGTGCACCTCCCGCAACAAGACGTACAGGACATCCACAGGTGTGTGAATCTATACAAAAAAATGTTCTGTTCATGTGGTCTGTAAATTTAATGATTCTGAATTCATTACTCCATCCACCATTCTGCTGATTTGTAATGGGTTGCTGTTTTTTAATTCTTCGGGTAGAAATTCATCCGGCCAGTTCTGGAAAGAAATTGGACGAACAAAGCGTTTGACGGCATCCGGTCCTACGGAGGTAAAACGTGAATCGGTAGTAGAAGGAAACGGCCCTCCATGCTGCATGCCATACACAACTTCTACTCCTGTAGGCATTCCGTTGAATAATAATCTTCCGCATTTATCTTTAAGAAGATTGATCAGTTTACTATTATCACGTACGTCTTCATTGGTAGCTGCAATAGTAATAGTTAATTGTCCTTTTAACTGTTGAGCAATTTTCCTAAGCTCTTCGTCAGTTTCACATGCTACAACAATACCAAACGGACCAAAGACTTCTTCACTTAATACCGGATTATTCATGAAGTTACTGGCACTGGTTGTTATCACTGAAGCTCTTCCATACGAGCCTTCTGTTTCTGTATGTGCTGATGCAATTAACTCAACATCTGGTTGTGCTATCGCTGTATTTTTATTTCTCTCGAAGCTTTCAAATATACCTTTATGAAGCATATTGGCAGGAGCAACATTTTGAATTTCCTCTTTTAATGCCCCGATAAAACGGTCAAGCGGCTTCCCTTTCAATGCAATAAATACTCCCGGATTGGTACAAAATTGCCCTACTCCCAGCGTTAAAGAAGCAATATATTCCTTCGCTAATGCTTCTGCTTTGGTTTCAAGCAAGTATTGCAGGGCAAATACAGGATTAATACTTCCCATTTCTGCAAATACCGGAATAGGATTATCACGGCGGTTGGCAATATCAAACAAAGCTTTTCCACCATTGAAAGAGCCGGTAAATGCAACAGCCCGGATATCCGGATGCTGGGTCAGATAAGTGCCAATCTCGTAAGATGTTCCGGTAATATGGCTAAAAATTCCTTCGGGCCATCCGAAAGCTTTAACAGTTGCAGTTATAACATCAGCCATTATCTGTGAAGTCTGTGGATGTGCCGGATGTGCTTTTATAATGACAGGACAGCCTGCCCCAATTGCACTCGCAGTATCACCACCCGCTGTAGAAAATGCAAAAGGAAAATTACTGGCTCCGAAAACGACTACAGGTCCAATGCCTACATTGTATTTCCGGAGATCTCCTTTTTGCTTTTCAGGCTGAGGAAGATCAATTCTGGCTTCTGTATAGATTCCGGCAGATACTGCTTTTGCATAGCTTCTCCATTGTCCCGCAGTTCTGGCCTTTTCACCGGTAAGTCTGGCTAATGGTAATGACGTTTCGGAATGAGCGACTGTTAAAAGCTCATCTCCCAAAGCTTCAATCTGATCCGCAACAGCATTCATAAATTCAGCCCGTTCATTGATGGTGGTATTCTTCAGGAACTGAAAGGCTTCAACAGCCATTTGAATTCTTCTGTCAATATTTTGTGTTGATGCTTCTTCAATCATAATTGTTTTTCCGGAGTTAATAGTAACGGACGTTTAGCTATACCTTCTTCAATAATTTTTTGAATCTTTTCCGCTTCTTTTCCATGAAGTTCAAGACGTGGAGCTCTCACATAAGGACTGCTTATTCCTTCTGCTGTTGCTGCCAGCTTAATATACTGAATTAGTTTAGGGTGAATGTCAAGTTCCAGCAACGGCATAAACCATCTGTAGATGGCTACAGCTTTGTCATATTCGCCTGTTTTAACATAGTTGTACATGGCCATAGTTTCGTTAGGAAAAGCATCTACAAGACCTGCCACAAGACCGTCTGCTCCAAGCATCAGGGTTTCCAGACAAATCGTATCTACCCCTCCTAGAATTTTGATTCTTTTTCCAAAGCGGTTAATCATTCTGGTTACATTCGCCAGATCTCTTGTCGATTCTTTAACGGCCTGAATGGTTGGAAATTCAATAAGTTCCTCAAACATTTCAAGGGTAACATATATTCCATAATCTACGGGATTGTTATAGATAAGAATAGGAAGATCTGTAGCAGAAGCGACTGCTTTGAAATATTCAACAACTTCATGGCTGTCTGCTTTATAGCGCATCGGAGGAAGAAGCATCAGTCCGTCTGCACCCAATTCTTTGGCTTTCTGGGCAAAGTTAACTGCATTTTTAGTTGTATTTTCAGAAAGGTTAAGAATAACAGGAATTCTACCCTGTGTTATCTTTTTTGCATATTTCAGCAGTTCAAATTTTTCTTCTGTTTCCAAAGCGCTGGCTTCTCCCAATGTGCCAGCGAGGATAATTCCATGAACGCCAGCTTTAATCTGTGCTTCCGTATTGATGGCAAACATTTCAAAGTCTATCTCACCTTCTTTTGTAAAAGGCGTTAATACAGCGGGATAAATACCTTCCCAGTTTAGTTTTGTACTCATATAAAATAATATTTATCCAAAACTAGCAGAATTTCAAAACGGTAAATGTTAATATTTTAATATGTTCTAACCGTATTTTAACATATTGTTTTTTATTGCTCTATTGTAGCCTCTTTATAATGCTTCAGGTATTCTTTAGGCGAATATTTCATAATGGACTTGAAAACCCTGTTAAAATTGGTAAGGCTATTGAATCCACTATTGAAAGCAACAGAAGAAATGCTATACATGCTGCTGGCTGTCAGAAGTTTGCAGGCTCTTTGCACACGAAGTTCATTGAGATATTCAATATAAGTAATGCGGGTACGTTTTTTAAAAGAGCGGCAAAAAGCCTGAGGAGTCATACAGGCTTCTTTCGCAATAAGGTCGAGGGTAAGTTTATTCTGCGCGAAATTTTTCTTAATAAAATTCTGGGCATCTATAATTCTTTGGTCTGTATCGGAAATATGATTAGGCAGCTTCTTTTCTGAAGATAACGGAATATGCAAATGTCTGTTTTGCATAAGATGATTTAGAATTCTGATAAAATCTATGATCTGATCTACTCCTTTAGTCTTTTGTAATGCAGCAATATTTTCTCCGATGCTTTTTGTGAGTTTGGAAGCCACCTGGAAACCTGTTTCTGAATGACTGATGAAGTTTTTAAGTTCCTCAAATTCCGGTAAGACGAAAAAGGCGGAAATCTTCTTATGAGGATCAAAGAAAATAGAGATGGAATGAACCTTCTGCTTTTCATCTTTTTCAAAATTACCCCGGAAAACATGGGATTGATTGGCGCCCAGATAAAAAATGTCACCTGCTTCAAAATTAAAAAGATTCTGCTCTATAGCCAATGTTCCATGCCCTTTAAGAATCCACATAATCTGTGTTTCTGTATGACGATGGAAATAAGGATAGAAATTAGGCATAATATCTTCCTGGATGCGGATACTTTTGTTAGTATCGGCAGGAACAGAAAACTGGAGACTCTTCATAATATCAGTACTTTATTGGAATACTCTACTCGTTAGGTTAAAATATTGCTGAAGTTAAACAAAATATGAACATTGAATATCATATTAAAATCCAAATTTTACAGAATCTTAATTTTTAATGAATAAAGAGTTATAAATAGTACAAAATCGTAACTTTAAACTTTTAAAATAAAAAGTATTCATAATATATGTTTTCAGCACAAACTTACCAAGACAGACGAGCAATATTAGAGAAAAGTGTATCTAACGGAATCTTATTATTTCTGGGAAATATTGAAAATCCTGTGAACTTTGAACATAATCCTTATTATTTCCGTCAGGACAGTACCTATTTATACTATTTCGGAATCCAGGAACCTCGTATTGCTGCCATTATCGATATTGATGAAAATAAGACCATCGTTTTCGGAGATGAACTGAGTATTGATGACATCGTGTGGATGGGCAGACAGGAAACACTGAAAGAGAAAAGTTTGAAATCCGGTGTACAGGAAACACAGCCATATGCAGAACTTGCCCAATATATAGTAAAAGCACAGACTTCCGGCAGAAAAGTTCATTACCTTCCTCCTTATCAGTCTTCCAATAAAATTTTACTGGGAGATCTTCTTGGGATTAAAATAGGAGAATTACAACCTTCTGTAGAAATGATCAGAGCGATTGTAAAACAGCGTTCCATTAAAGAACCTCAGGAAATTGTACAGATAGAAGAGGCCGTAAATGTATCCAATGAAATGCATTTGCTGGCAATGCGCCTCACTCAACCCGGGATGAAAGAATATGAAATTGCCAATGCCATCCAATACCTTGCTGCTAATAAAGAATGTCAGATGTCTTATCCTCCTATTGTGACGATCAACGGAGGTATTCTGCATAATCATTATCGTCTTAATACAATGAAAGATGGAGATCTTTTCCTGAATGATTCAGGAGCAGAAACAGCAATGGGATATGCAGGTGATCTTACCAGAACATTTCCTGTAGGCAAAACTTTTACAACGAAGCAAAAAGATATGTACGAAGTGGTTCTGAATGCTTTTAATCAAGCTCAGAATCTTTTGAAACCGGGAGTACGATTTAAAGATATTCATCTGAAAGCAGCACAGTATCTGGTAGAAGGTCTTATTGATCTTGGACTGATGAAAGGAAATCCTGAAGATGCTGTAAAAAACCATGCTCATACGCTGTTCTTTCAGTGCGGACTGGGTCATATGATGGGGCTTGATGTACATGATATGGAAGATCTTGGAGAACAATATATTGGCTATACCGAGGAAGAGCCAAAAGATACCAAAACATTCGGATTGAAATCTTTACGTTTAGGAAAAGCTTTGGAATCCGGTTTTGTAGTTACGGTTGAACCTGGTATCTATATGATTCCGGAGCTGATTGACATCTGGCAGACTGAAAAAAGGAATGCAGACTTTATTAATTATGATAAAGTAAATGAATACAGGAATTTCGGAGGAATCCGTGTGGAAGATGATTTCCTGATTACAGATGACAATTACAGACTTTTGGGCAACGGATTGATTAAGTCGGTTGAAGACATTGAAAATTACAGAGCTGAGCATTTAGCTTAATTCAAATACTATTTATGAAGAACATAAAAAAACTAACAGCTATTGCATTGTATTTCCTGTGTTTGTCACCTTTGGCGGCACAGAAAACACAATGGACTTCTGATGGCAATGCTTATTATTCATTTACTAAAAAAGGGGTTGAAATTGTTGATGTATTGCATCCCGGAAAAGATCAGACACTTTTAAGCAGTAGCGAACTGATTCCTGCCGGAAGCTCTGAAGCATTACAGGTACAAAGTTTTCAGGTTTCTCCTGACGGGAATAGTTTATTACTTTTTGCCAATACCAGGAAAGTATGGAGAGATAATACCCGTGGAGATTACTGGATTTTTGATAAAAATACTAAAAAGCTTACCCAACTGGGAAAAGGATTACCCACTTCTTCACTGATGTTTGCAAAATATTCTCCGGATGGAAAAAAAGTTGCTTACGTGTCTAAGCATAACCTGTATGTTGAAGATCTTGCCGGCAATCAGCAGACTAAGATTACCACAGATGGTACAGATGGAATGATTAATGGTACTTTTGACTGGGTATATGAAGAGGAATTTGGTGCTCAGGATGGTTTCCGATGGTCTCCTGACGGAAGTAAAATTGCCTACTGGAAACTGGATGCACGTGGTACGAAAAATTTCCTGATGATCAATAATACAGATAGTCTTTATTCATTCACCATTCCCGTAGAATATCCGAAAGCCGGTGAAAACCCTTCAGGATGCAGTATCTGGTTTTATGATCTTGCTTCTCAATCTTCAAAAAAAGCTAATATTCAAGGAGATGAAGTACAAAACTATATTCCTAGAATGGAATGGGTTCTGGATTCTAAATCCATCATCCTGCAGCAACTGAACAGAAAGCAGAATCAAAGTAAAATTATCATTGCAGATGCTAATTCCGGAAGCAGTAAAACCATTCATACGGAAACAGATGCCGCATGGATTGATATAAAATCCCGCTGGAACGACAATGATCCAAGTGGCTGGGATTGGATTGAAAATGGTAAGGAATTCTTGTGGCTCTCTGAGAAAGACGGATGGAGACATATTTACAAAATAGATATGAACGGTAAAGAAACATTGATTACAAAAGATGCTTTCGATGTTATAAAACCGGAATTTTTTGATGTTCAGAACAAGCAAATTTATTTTTTGGCTTCACCGAATAATGCAACTCAAAAATATCTGTATAAAGTAAGCATGAAAGGAGGAAAAGCACAGAAAGTAACTCCTGAGTCCTATGCTGGGTCGAATGAATATACGATATCACCTAATGGAAAAATCGCTATGTTTATGAATAACAGTGTGAATTCATTTTCTACAGGTAGGGTAATATCACTTCCTGAGCATAAAGAGCTTGTAGCTGCCAAAAGATCGGTAAAAGCAGATCCTGCAAAATCTAAAGCTGAATTTTTCCAGGTGACTACAGAGGATGGAATTACCTTAGATGGCTGGGTGGTAAAACCTAAAAACTTTGATCCAAATAAAAAATATCCCATTGTTTTCACAGTCTATGGAGAGCCTGCAATGCAAACCGTTATAGACGGTTTCTATACAGGCTGGAATTATTTATATACAGGTGATATGGCGGAAGACGGCTATTTATACGTGTCCCTTGAAAACCGTGGAACACCGGCACCAAAAGGGCGCGAATGGAGAAAATCCATCTACCGTAAAATAGGCAGGCTGAACATTCGTGACCAGGCAATGGGAGCCAAAGCTTTATTCGCAAAATGGCCTTATATTGATACTTCAAGAGTGGCTGTATGGGGCTGGAGCGGTGGAGGTTCTTCTACCCTCAACCTTTTGGGGCAGTATCCTGATATTTACCAGACAGGAATTGCTATTGCACCCGTTGCCAATCAGCTATTCTATGACAATATTTATCAGGAACGTTATATGGGGCTTCCACAGGAAAACAGAGAAGACTTTGTGAATGGTTCTCCACTGGCTTATGCTAAAAATTTAAAGGGGAATCTTCTGTTGGTTCATGGAACAGGTGATGACAATGTACATTATCAAAATACGGAAGTGTACATCAACGAACTGGTAAAATACAACAAACAGTTCCAGCTGATGTCTTATCCTAACCGTACCCACTCTATTGATGAAGGTGAAGGAACATCGCTGCATCTGGCAACAATGTTTACAAAATACCTGAAAGAACACTGCCCTCCGGGAGCAAAATAAAGAATGAAAGTCTCACAGTGATGCGGGACTTTTTTTATTTTCAATACATTGGGTTACCAATACAAAATTCCCCGGATTACTCCAGGGAAAATAAGTGTCAAAACCTATAATTTTTATAGTGGTGTGAATGATGTACATACAAAAGAACAATGGATGTGCCAAATTAATCACTATTTTATGAAATGTGAATTTTTGTGGTATCTTTTTTTGATTTCACTTTCAGATTCTTCTATTTTTACAAGATTATCATTAAATTTGAGTGAATAATTTCTAAAACATTCATGAAACTTCCACTCTCCTATTACTCTAATCCAGATGTTCTATTTTTGGCTCAGGATCTTTTGGGAAAAGTACTTTTTACAGAAATCAATGATGAAAAAACAGCCGGAATCATTATAGAAACTGAAGCTTATTTTGGAGTAAATGATAAAGCTTCCCATGCCTACGGTGGCAGACGTACAGACCGTACTGAAACGCTCTACAGCCATGGCGGAATTTCTTATGTGTATTTATGTTATGGAATTCATCATCTTTTCAATATAGTAACATCCGTGGAAGATGAGCCTCATGCAGTACTGATAAGAGCTGTTGAACCTTTAGTTGGTAAAGAAATCATGGAAAAGAGGAGAAATATGCCTGCTTCAAAACCTGCCATTTCCGCAGGTCCGGGATCAGCTGCCAAAGCCTTAGGTATTGACCGTTCCTTTAACAGAAAAGAGCTGAACGGCCATGAAATCTGGATTGAAGATCATAGTATTTCATATACTCCGGATGAAATCATTGCTGGTCCTCGTATAGGGGTTGCCTACGCACAGGAAGATGCGCTTTTGCCCTGGCGTTTTTTTGTGAAAGGAAACAGATATGTGAGCAAACCCAATAAAGTCTAAATATCAGGATTCATGGACTGAATGATAAAACTCTTTATAGTACATCACCAGACTGTCAAGAGAAAAACCCCGGTTCAGACCACTGGTATTGGGCAAGACCCAGACTTTTACACCACAGAAATCCTCAGGCTGTTCTCCCCATAAAATTTCTTTCTTTTTAGAAAAAGCCCTGTAAGCTGCTTTGCCAAGAAATGCAATATATTTCGGTTGATATTTCGTTATTTTTAATTTAAAACTTTCAAGAGATTCATCAAATTCTTCCTTTGAAAGTTCATCTGCACGGGAGGTCGCTCTAGCCACAGCTGTCGTCAGTCCATATCCGAAATCCAAAAGAGAAGCATCATTGACAGCTTCTATTCTGTAGGGTGTAAACCCTGATTGATGCAATACTTTCCAGAAACGGTTACTCCCACCGGAAAAATGATACCCGTCATTGGATGATTTTAAACCGGGATTGATTCCACAAAAAATAACGTTAAGATGAGTTGAAATAATGTCTGTAAGCATAATGATAGTAAGTTACTTCTGGTGGCATAAAGGTATCAATATTTATATTATTCAGATTCGATTTTATTATATGAAGCGTTTCATCCTCTGTTAAAGACATTCTATCCCTTTTTTTTACCGGATCACTTAGTTTATATGATTGAATATAAATTGACAACGGTAATTTTGTCTCATAATAGAAATGAGTTCTCCTTAATAGATTCTCATTCTCAATATCATTAAAATCAATAGTATGAACTGGATTGCATTAATTATTGCAGGAATTTTTGAGATTGGATGGCCTTTAGGGCTTAAGTTATCTCAACAGCCAGAAAATAATAAATGGAGCTGGATTATTTTTTCCATTCTGTGTATGGCCGTTAGCGGTGGATTTCTCTGGTATGCTCAAAAAAGTATCCCTATAGGAACGGCATATGCTGTCTGGACGGGAATAGGTGCTGTAGGAACCCTATTGGTGGGAATTCTCTTTTTTCAGGATTCAGCCAGTATTTTACGACTGCTTTCTGCATTACTGATTGTTGCAGGGATTATCGGTCTTAAACTATTTTAAACAAGAAAATTCAAAGAATTTTTGACGGGCTTGTTGAAAACGAGGTTTCAATCTCGCTCCTAAAGCTCTATGCGTTAAAAACCGGTGACCCAGAACAGCTGCTATGACAATGAAAATATAGAGAATATATTTAAAAACAAGTTTAAGATCAATCTTTTCATATACGTACAGCAAGGAATATGCTAACGGAATTTTAACCCAAAAATAACCGAATTCCAGCATAAGGGTATTATGAAGCCTTATCTGCCATTGGAAATCAGGAAACTGATACCTGAACCAGTAAAAGTCTGGGTAAACTTCCGGAATATAATATAGTATCCAGAAAAAGATGCCCAAAATTAATGACATCTCCACTGAAAATAGACATCACACTATGCATCAGTAATATCACTGAAAGTGCCCAACGAAGGTAGAAACTCTTTTTCATAGAACCAAAATTAAAGTACAAAAGCAAACACGGACTATTTTGTATATCAACTACTTTTAAAAAGGCATATAAGTTTTGTTCAGTATAAATTCCAGAAAGGAATTTCAATGGAATATTAAATCTTTTTAATATTTCAAAAGTTTGTGATTTAATGAATGCAATTTAGTATATTTACATTCAGATTAGATATAATAATGGATTCCCTCATAATCATTAATCTGTCTTTATAAGATACATTGAATGATTATAATAAGATTCTAATACACAAATGCTTCTTTTCAATTAAAACAGAGTGGTAAAATTAACTTACCACTCTTTTATATTATATTCAGAAAAATTATTTGTACTAATTCTGAGTAAGGTTTTTCTTAATAAATTCTTCCAGCTCTTTGCCATGAATATTTTTAGCTAAAAATGTTTTACCGAGTCTGTATACAGAGAAATGGCTCTATTACGGATTTTATGAAATCAGAATTTCTTTAGAATAGTATGAATTACATTCGCAGCTCCAGGCTCTATGATAAGTTGAGTTCCTCCATCTCCTCTCCCCTGAATGGCTGATCCGGTAGCAAGCGTTAGTTTTTCCTGAAAAACGGAATAAGAAGGAATAAGCGAAATTTCAATGTCTTCTTCAAGCTGTATAATAATAGATTCAGCTTCAATGGGTATTTTGTTCCATATTTTGAAACAGCAAATGCCTGAAATTTATGAATTTTATTCATTTCTCTTTAATAAATTAAAACTTACTAAAAGTAAAGATAAACAATGAATTTCTTTTAGATTAAAAGATAAGTTACAATAATAGAATCTATAGAACAATTCAACAGTTTCAAAAAAAGGTTTTTTGTGATATATTTCATAAATTTACGCTGCTTTATCAATCTGATGATAGTGTAAAATATTTCCAAGGTGAAAATTCACAACAAAAAAAAGTACCTTAGCTTCCTTAAATTTAAAAGAGATTTCCAGAAATACGGACTGGAAAAAGCACGCAGTTATGAGCTTATCCTGCATTGGCTGAACAACAGGCTCAGCAGAAATCAGTTTCTTGTTCTTTCCGGAATTCTGGTAGGCTGTACAGCTGGTCTGGCAGGGGTTATTCTGAAAACGCTGGTACACAATATTCATTATTTCATTACCAATAAAGTTCATTTTGAATATCAGATATTATTTTATATTGTTTTTCCATTTTTGGGAATTGTTCTTACTACGATGATCGTTCTGACACTATTTAAAGGTCAGGATCGTAAAGGTATCGGAGCTATTTTATACGAAATTGCACAGAATTCCAGTATCGTAGCCTCTGTTAAAATGTATTCTCAGGTGATACAAAGTGCGGTTACCGTTGGATTGGGAGGCTCTGCCGGATTAGAAAGTCCTATTGCGGTTACCGGAGCTGCTATTGGCTCCAATTATGCACAAACCTATAGACTTAGCTACAAAGAACGTACTTTGTTGCTGGCTGCCGGTGCTACTGCAGGGATTGCATCTGCTTTCAATGCTCCTATTGCCGGGATTATGTTTGCCTTTGAAATCCTTTTAACAGGTGTGGTCTTCACGGATTTTATTCCTTTGGTTGTTGCTGCGGTCTGTGGAAGTCTTTTGTCTAGGATTTTGCTTCAGGAAGACGTGCTTTTCAGGTTTTATACCAGAGATCCGTTCAACTATAAAAATGTTCCGTATTATCTTATTTTAGGAATTGTTAC
The DNA here is from genome assembly GCF_057809135.1 of Chryseobacterium sp. FG46. Classification (NCBI taxonomy): domain Bacteria; kingdom Pseudomonadati; phylum Bacteroidota; class Flavobacteriia; order Flavobacteriales; family Weeksellaceae; genus Chryseobacterium; species Chryseobacterium sp. FG46. The sequence continues at coordinate 61,790 of NZ_JBMDJJ010000026.1, forward strand.
AGGGTTGTATGCCCGTTATTTTGTCATTATTTCTCAAAAAGTGGAGCATTTTATAAAAGGGCTTCAGCTTTCGAGACTTCGTAAAGCGATGTTTGGGGGAGCTGTGCTTTCTCTGCTATGTGTTCTTTTTCCTCCTTTATTCGGGGAAGGCTATGAGACTGTAAAGGCCTTTACCAACGGAAACACCTACTCTATTATTGAAAACAGTTTTTTCAGATATTTTGAGATCGGAGACTGGACCATTATTATTTTTCTGGTTCTGGTATTACTTTTAAAGGCATTTGCCACTTCATTTACCATATTCAGTGGTGGAAATGGTGGCAACTTTGCCCCTTCCCTTTTTGCAGGAGGAACTTTGGGGTATCTGTTTGCATTGGTTTGCCAGCATATTGGTTTTACAGATGTTCCGATGACTAATCTTGTCCTTGTAGGAATGGCCGGTGCAATGAGCGGTGTTTTATATGCTCCTCTTACCGCTATTTTTCTGATCGCAGAATCAAGTTTCGGATATGATTTGTTTATTCCTCTGATGATTGTTTCCATCATATCCTATCTCATTGCAAAATGGTTCTCCCCGATTTCACCGGAATTAAAATCCTTAGCGGATGAAGGAAAGATTTTCACGAATAAACATGACAAAAACCTTCTTTTCGCATTAAGAACTGAAGATTTTATTGACAAATATTCTCAGACCATTAATGAAAACGCCTCTGTTACTGAACTGTTTGAAATGGTAAAGAATGGTGATAAAAATATTTTCGCCGTGGTGGATGAAAACAGAAAACTGAGAGGAGTTCTTACGTTAGATGATATAAGACCTTATCTTTTTAACAAAGAAATGGAAACATCCCAGACGGTAGCTCAGATCATGAAAGCTCCGCCAGCAATTCTTCATAGAGAAAATAAACCGTTGGATATCCTTCAGACTTTTGATGATACAGGTGTATGGAATCTGCCGGTTGTGAATGATACCAATAGTTTCATCGGATTTATCTCAAAATCATCTATATTAATGAGCTACAGACAGCTTCTGAAAGAATATTCTGATTAATATTAAAAGCAAAAATGACAACCGGAAACCTGAATTCCCATCCTCTGGACTATCGTGTGGACACATCTTTAAAGATTTTGTAAGCTTTGGCTATATCTTTA
>NZ_JBMDJJ010000027.1:0-55795 GCF_057809135.1 Chryseobacterium sp. FG46
ACGATAGATCCTCTGGAGGGGTGGCAAAAATTCAAAGAATTTTTGACGGGGTGGTTAGCATCGTCTAATCATAAAAAATCCGTTCAGCAATGAACGGATTTCATTTTAGTCTATAATGAAAGTCGAAAAAATTAGTTGCTTGCCTTATTCAGCAGCTCAATATCTTCCTGATCCAAAACAAGTTTGGGTGCATTGAACACTGTTTCAAGCTGAGATGCACTGGTAGCACTTACAATAGGAGCTGTAATTAAAGGATTGGATAGCAGCCATGCCAGAGAAACCGTCCCCTGCGTTGTATTATGCTTTACACTTACCTGATCCAGCGCTTTTAATATTTCAAGTCCTTTAGGATTTAAATACTTTCTTACTCCCTCACCTCTTGCACTTTTTGCCAGATCTGCTTCATCACGGTATTTACCTGTTAAGAAACCTGCTGCCAGAGACCAATAAGGAAATACACTCAAATCAAACTGCTCTGCCAGAGGGGCATAGTTTTGCTCAAAACCTTCTCTTTCCATTAAGTTGTAATGGGGCTGTAAAGCAACATATTTAGGAAGGTTATTCTTTTTTGCAGCTTCAAATGATGCTTTCAAACGTTCCGGAGATAAGTTGGAAGCCGCAATATAACGTACTTTTCCTGCTCTGATAATCTCATCATAAGCAGAAAGTGTTTCTTCCACGGGAGTAATGTTATCGTCAAAGTGCGTATAATAAAGATCAATATGATCGGTTTGAAGCCTTTGTAGAGACTCATCTACAGATTTAAGAATATGTTTTTTGCTGATATCATAGCCGTGTTCTTTCGTTTCTGAGCCTACTTTGGTGGCCAAAACGATGTCATTACGGTTAGCTCTGTTTTTCATCCATTTTCCGATGATCTCTTCAGACTGTCCGCCCTTTCCATTCACCCACCATGAATAGGTATCTGCAGTATCTATAAAGTTGAATCCGGCTTCAGTAAAGCGGTCCAGTATATCAAAAGACTGTTTCTCGTCCAGTGTCCATCCAAAAACATTTCCTCCGAAGTTGATGGGTGCAATCGTTAAATCGGTGTTTTTGATCTTTCTTTTTTCCATAAAAATAATTTTACTAATACTCCACAATTTAGAGAAAGTTGTGAGAAGAACAGGATTCAAATTACCCATATGGATGATAGGTAATATGAATAACTGTGTAATAACAGTTAATCAAAATAAGACTAATGTGTACTGATATTTTTATTTTTTAATTATACTAAGAATAATTTTTATGATTGTTGAATGTTATAAGGTTATTTTATACTTCGATTTAAAATTAATATATATTTAATTGATTTGAATAGCTTTTTAAATAGCTTTACACATAACTGTTTTAACTGATGAATCAATTCAAAAAAATATACTCTGAATATAAGCATAAGGTTTATTTCTTCGTCAGAAAATACGTCCAGAGAGATGAGGATGTGGAAGATATTGTGCAGGATATTTTTGTACATGTTTGGAAACATCTGGATAAAGCAAATAATCCTTCAGCAACAGAAGCTATTATTTTCAAAACGAGCAAACAGGAAGTCGCTAATTTCTATCGTAAAAATAAACTGGTACTTATCTCTTCCGATCAGAATATAATTCCGGAAACTGAAGATGAGATTTCGGATAAATTTCACACAGAAGAACAGATCTCTAAAATTGAAACACTCCTAGATAAGCTCCCTCAAAAAACAAAAGAATTATTCATTCAGCATACTGTTGAAAACCTTAGTTATTCTCATTTAGCCAGGGAAAATAAAATTTCCAAAGCCGCTATCGGCAAACATATCAATAAAGCGATCAGCTTTTTGAAGATTAATCTTCATTAATTCTTAGCATCTTCTAATATGAACTAATTGTTAAATATCAATAATCGGGGTTTACGATGTTATACTTCTGCGTATTTACTATTAGACAACCTTTGTAAATGACAATAGATATCCTATGAGTCTGGAAGAAGAATTTGAGAAAAACTGGAAATCAGCTGCTGAGGAACAGAAAAAAATAGATGACATGACGGACCGGAAGATCTGGACCGGAATTGAAAAGAAGATCGAACAAAAAAAGTCTATAAAAAAGCTATATCGGGTAGCCGCAGTATTGATTCCTTTCATGGCTTTTCTGATGATTTATGAGAAAATGACCATCCCAACTTCAGGAGCTGAAATTAAATACGTATATGAAACTTTGGAAAGTGGAAGATCATTCAAATTGCCAGATGGGAGTGAAATAGAATTGAAACCTCACAGTAGGCTTACTTTGGATAAAAATTTCGGAAAGCAGGACCGTAAAATGGTCTTTGTAGGACAAGGGAGATTCAATGTGGCTAAAGACAAGACAAAACCATTTAGAATCAAAGCCGGGGAATTTAATGTCCAGGTTTTAGGAACCCGGTTTTATTTGGATCAGAAGTCTGTTGAGAAAAAAGTGGAATTGTTTGAAGGAAAGGTAAAGATTGAACATGGTAAAACCATTACTTATCTGCTACCTAAAGAAATCTGGATCAATGATAATAAAAAACAAGACTATCATTACTATCATCCTGAGAAGCAAAGGGATTTTATTTTCAATCATTCTTCCTATTCTGAAGCTATAAAACAGTTAGAGAATACCTATAACATTAGTATATCATATCCTGTTCAGTTTAAAGATAAAAAAGTAAGCGGGGCATTCACAGGAAATCTTAAAGAAGTCCTTTCAGTAATTAGCTTTCCGTTTAACCTTAAACCAAAAAAGATCAGTGAAAAAGAAATCATATTAAAATAGAAAAGCACCGATATTGGCGTATCGATGCTGATTATTCAATTTAAAAACCGGTAAAAGTTTAAAAATTAACATTTGCAAATTTATGAAAAAAACAGCAATTAGTATTGCTATGCTTGGGATTTTGTGCTCAACCCAAATATCCTATGCATCAGGAATACATCCTTCCTTACATTATTCTTATGCTACCACAGAACTACCTATTACAAAAGCTCTTGAAAAACTAAGTAAAATAACAAAGACACAAGTATTTTATTCTGTTTCTGACCTTGAAGATATTTTGGTGGATGACAGAAAGATTGATTACAACTCTTTACAAAAGACACTCGATTATTTACAGAAAAATTATCCCGTAGAGTTTAGTGTTCAGAATAATATCGTTACAGTCAGAAGAACATCTGGCAAAAGATTCGTTCGAAACAATTCTGATAAAGCGCATTTTTTAAAAAATGATACTATTCCGGAAAAGGAAAAGAAAATTGAAGAGGTCGTATTGATCGGGTATGGAAAACAAAATAAAAAAGACATTTCAGGATCCATTGCTTCCATAGGAGAAAAAGATCTGAAGGGAGTTGCCTCCGGCAACTTTGGGGATATGATCGCGGGAAAGGCTACGGGAATTCAAATTACCCAGACTAATGCAAATCCGGGAGCATCTCCCAGTATTCGTATTCGTGGAATTGGTACTTTAACAGCAGGAGCCAATCCTTTGATTGTTGTAGATGGATTTCCTCTCACAGAAGGTACCAATCTTAATTCTATTGATCCCAATTCTATTGCTACCATTGATATTCTGAAAGATGCGGCTTCTACAGCGATCTATGGATCAAGAGGTGCAAATGGGGTAATTTTAATTCAAACCAAAGAGGGTAAAAAAGGTAAACTGGAATATACACTTGATACTTACTACGGAATTCAGACCAGAAGTGATAACGAAAAATTTGTGAATGCCTATGATATGGCTACTTTTATGAAGGAATCCAGAGATAACAACTACCTTTCTAAAGGCGTCAACAGAAGTACTTCCGATGATAATGCAACAAGGGTTTCTAAAGGAGCTTCCTTAAGGGAGTTGATCCCGGATTATCTTACCCCTTATTTAAATAAAGAAAAAGGGCTGGTGGATACGGATTGGTATTCCATGGTCTTAAAACCGGCTCCGATGAGCAATACCTCACTAAACGTCCTTGGAGGAAATGATAAAACAAAATATTCTTTCACAGGAAGTTATCTGAATCAGAAAGGAATCCTTATAGGAACAGATTACGAAAAATACTCTGGGAATATCAATTTGGTAACCAATATAACAGATCAACTTAAATTCGGAGTTTCCATGACGCCTTCTTTTTCACAGGGAAACCTTTTTGATATGGTGAACGGTGGTCGTACTTACAATCTCTTACAGATGGCAACAACGATGTACCCTTTCTTTTCACCAAGAGATGCTAATGGAAATCTGTTTATTTCCCAACAGATAAAAGCTAATACTCCTACAGATGGTGCATTAGTAGAAAATCCTTTGGCTATTGCAGAAATGACGAAGCGAAAATATACTTTATTTAAAACTTTTGGAAATATATTTGGAGAATGGAACTTTCTAAAGGATTTAAAATATAAAGTTTCCGCTGGTGGGGATTATACAAGCTATGAATATAATTTTTTTGATCCATCAACAGTTGGGAGCTACAGAACAGCTGCTCCTGATGTCACAACAGCGAGCAGGACGGAATATATTACAAAGAATTATCTTATTGAAAATTTACTGACTTATGATAAAAAGATCAACAATCACTCTTTCAATGTGATTATGGGACAGTCTTATCAACAGGAAGAATCGAATAAAGTAAATACTTTAGCCGCCGGATTTCCCGATAACAGCATTACTAATATTGGAGGCGGAACATCTTTTAAGGTAGATGTTGATCAGTATAAATGGACGCTTATCTCCTATTTTTCAAGATTCAATTATTCATATCAGGGAAAATACAGCCTGATGGCTTCCTACAGAAGGGATGGTTCTTCACGTTTTGGGGTCAACACCAAATGGGGAGATTTTTACGCACTTTCTCTGGGATGGACTTTAAGCAATGAAAATTTTTATCCTAAAAATAAATTTTTAGATCCTTTGAAATTGAGATTTAGCGTAGGAAGTAATGGAAATAATCAGATCCCGAACTTTGGAGCCCTTTCTTTAATGACACAAGAGAATTATGTATTTGGAGGGATCTTAGCTCCGGGCTATCGTTCTTCTACAGCTCCCAATCCTAATATATCTTGGGAAAAGTCTGAATCTAAAAACTTCGGAATTGATTTCGGACTTTTTAATAAATATCTGAATGTGTCGGCAGATTATTATGTGTTGAACAGAGACGGATTGTTATTAGATGTACCTGTTCCACAACAGTCGGGATACAGCACATCTCTACAGAATATTGGCAGATTAAGAAATACTGGAATTGAGCTACAGTTGTCCTTAAAACCTATCCATATGGGAGAAAGCTTTGAATACTCCAATAACTTCAGCTTTTCAATGAATAAAAATAAAGTACTGGCATTAGCCGACGGACAAACTCAGATTGTAGCAGGGGCCAATAATTTTGCTATTACAAAAGTAGGGCAATCTATCGCCGAAATGTATGGATATAATATTTTAGGTGTGTATAAATCCCAGTCTGAAATTGATAACTCACCACATATTTCAGGAACAATGGTTGGGGATTACATTATGGAAGACCTGAATAAAGACGGAAAAATAGATGTCAATGATAAAAAAAGTTTTGGCTCGGGAATTCCAAAATATGTCCTGGGCTTTACCAATTCTTTCCGGTATAAAAATTTTGAACTGAATTTTACTTTATACAGTGAATTGGGAAGAAAAATATACAATGGTGATATGGTAAGTGTTACTGAATCAGGAGAAGGATTTGGAGTTCCTTCGCAGTATTATTTTGATAACCGATACAATCCGATAACCAATCCTGACGGAATGTATGCTATGCCCAATATGAACTTTTCGAACAACAGGAAAGAAGCAAGAACATCCAACATTTTCTTTAAAAATGGTGACTATGTTCGCTTAAGGTCATTAAAATTAGCGTATAACCTTCCTGAACAATTGGTATCTGCTTTACATGTAAAATCTATACAGTTGTATTTTGTCGGGAACAACCTTTTTACATTTACCTCTTACAGAGGACAAAATCTTGACGCAAATTCAGATAGTATTTTAACCCAGGGCTACGATAGTGGCTATTACCCGATTGCTAAAGTCTATTCTTTCGGGATGAATATGAAATTTTAATCACTATTTCAATGAAAAAAAATAAAAAAATGAAAAGTATATATATTCCTTTACTGGGATTGTTTTTATTTCAATCCTGCTCTTCAGATCTGTTAAATACTACGCCGGAAAGCGCCAAGGTGACCGCCAATTTTTATAAAGATGAAGCGCAGTTGGAACAGGGAGTGAATGCTGTGTATGCCACATTACAATATAACGGACAATACCAGCTCGCTATGCCTGCCATCGGAGAAATTCCTTCTGATAATACCTTTGATGAAGTTCCTGCCAATGATAGTTTTACTTATGGTGAATTTGATTTTTTCACCATTCAGCCTAATAATTCTTTAATCGGAAGTACCTGGAAAGATCATTATGTGGGAATTCAGCAAGCCAATATTGTTTTGAATAGAATTGGTGGCATTGCTATGGATCAGTCCCGTAAAAATGTAAGAACCGGAGAGGTGAAATTTTTAAGGGCACTCATGTACTTCAATCTGGTAAGGATTTTTGGTGATGTTCCTTTGGTAACCAAAGAAACAACAGATGTCAATGAATATTTCGGACAAGGAAGAACATCTGCTGAAACTGTTTATGATTTTATTGAAAGTGAGCTTAAAGAATCTATTGATCTATTGCCTGCCACAATAACTCAAAAAGGGAGAGTAATAAAAGGAGCTGCATTAGGAATGTTAGGAAAAGTTTTAATAACAAGAAATAAATATAAGGAAGCTTTGCCATATCTGCAACAAGTGGAGCCGTTAGGATATAGCCTGCTTTCTGATGTGAGCAAAATTTTTGATCCTGCGAATAAAAATAATGCAGAAATTATTTTTGACGTTCAGTTTACTTCAGGTTTAAATGGAAATACAGAAGGTAGCCAGACGTATCAGATGTTTAGCCCATCAGGCTCCTATTCAGGAGCAAAAGGACACAATCTTCCAACAAAAGAAATATATAATCTTTTTACGGCAGATGACAAAAGAAGAAATGTTTATATCGGCCTAACAAGCAATGGTGTTCCTTATTCAAAAAAGATGTCAAAGCCGTCGACAGCTCCGTCAGACGGTGATAGTAATATTATTGTTCTTCGTTTGGCGGATGTTTATCTTTTCATAGCAGAATGTTATGCAAAAAACAATGATTTTACAAATGGTAATTTGTATCTCAATAAAATTAAATCCAGAGCAGGTATTGCTCCGGTAAATATTAACAATCAGGCTCTGTTATTGGATGAAATTGCATTGGAAAGAAGAAAAGAACTTGTGGGAGAAGGCCACAGATGGTTTGATTTGGTGAGAACGGGAAAAGCAGTTCAGGTGCTGACAGCTCATTTTCAAAATACACAGGGATACAGTACTGCAGTTGTCAAGCCCTACAATCTTGTTATGCCTGTTCCTCAGAGTCAGATTAATACCGATTCTTCTATTCTGCAAAATCCCGGCTACTAAATACAACATCACTTTTATGAAAACAACAATACTGAACATTTGTAAATTTTTTAGTTGCCTATTATGGTTATGTAATTCTGTTACCGTTTATTCTCAGATTTCATTGGCCCGGTTCCCAGACGATAAGGTCATGGTAGTAGCACACCGGGCAGATTGGCGGGAAGCTCCGGAAAATTCGATTATGGGTATAAAGAAAGCAATTGAAAAAGGAGTGAATATGGTAGAAATAGACCTGGCTCTTACAAAAGATAACGTTCTGATCTTAATGCATGATAAAACGATTGACCGGACAACTACCGGCAAGGGGAAACCCTCCGATTATACTTTGGAAGAAATTAAAAAATTCTATCTCAGGGATGGACTGGGAGTGTCCACTCAAATGAAAGTCCCTACTTTGGAAGAAGTTCTGGATATAACACAAGGAAAGATTTTTATTAATTTGGATAAGGCATTTGACTACTTTGATTTTGTCTATCCCATCCTGCAAAAAAGGAAAATGTTTGACGAGGTGCTTTTTAAAGGACCAGCAGATTATCAGGAATTTAATGATAAATATGGAAAAATCAAAGATGAAATTCATTATATGCCTATTGTAAGATTGGGTGCAGGAGAAGGATGGTCTAAGATCAATACTTATTTAAAAAACTATAAAGTATATGGCTTTGAGTTTACAACCGGGCCTGATGAAAATCACTTAATCAATTTTAATGACATTCGGAAGAAAAATATCAAAGTTTGGGGCAATTCAATGTGGGCGGAACTTTGTGCAGGGCACAATGATGACCATTCCCTTGAAAATCCAGATAGTTACCAATGGTTTCCTGATCATTATATTAATATCATACAAACAGACAGACCCAAAGAATTAATTAAATTTTTGAAAAATAAAAACCTTTACTTTTCTTTTAAATAGATGGTATTTCAATCACAACTCTTTCATTAATTATAATATTTTATTTTTCCGGTTAATAGACAATTTTTTTTCCATTTTTAATCAACGATAGCCATAATAAAAGTAGAAATTTTAACACTAAATAATTCATTGTATAGTGAATAATTCTTAGCTTTAAACTAATCAGAATCTATAAAATTCTACAATTATGAATTTACTATCATACTTAAAAGAGAAAGTTTCAAAAGGAGTTTTAGTGTTGATACTTTATTGTGGGATGAGCCAGCATGCGGATGCACAGGACTTCTACACAACCACACCCGTACCTAAATCTGCAAGACCTGATCTGGAAACACTAAGGGGAACACTTCTTAGTAGTGATATAAATCCGGACTATGTAATGTTAGCACTCCACAGAGCAGCATGGATTGATGGAACACCTGAAAATTCTCTGGCAGCAGTTCAAAGAGCACTCAATAATCCAGCCGTTGATATCATTGAGATTGACCTGAAGACCAGTAAAGATGGGAAGGTGTATCTGATGCATGATAATTATCTTCAGCGTACTACCAACTTTTTGGATATGTATCCCAATATCTATGGTACCGGTAAGGATAGCTATGGAAAAGCAAGTGAATATTCCTGGGCAGAATTATCCAAATTAAGATTGAAAAACGAAGAAAAGACCTATACCATGGAAAAGATTCCTCTTTTAGAGGATATTATTGAAGCAGTACGCGATAAAGGTGTAATACTACAGCTTGATATTAATGATGAGGACACATTCCAAGAAGCGATGAAAGTTGTACAACGTACCCATGCTTTCTCATTTGTGATGTTTAAAGGAGACAAAACACCTAAGCAATTGGAGCCGTATCTGGAGTACTTATTAACTGAAAAGGAGAAATTACAGTTCATATTTGCTCCTTTTATTAAAGCTAATTCTAAGCCGGATGGTGCTACATCTCCAGATCCGGTGGGCTTTTATCAGCAATGGGAAGACTGGCGGGTTAATTCCTGCTTACACTGTATTGGAATTGCAGGCTTGTATGAAATGGTATTTAAAACTCCCGCTGATACTGTTCTTTTTACATTGGCAGAGAGGATAAGGAAAGAAGGAAAAAGAGTGGGGATTTTTTCTGCACAGCCGGAATATTACCGGGGAAGATATATTGGAAATGTTAATGTTAATCAGTGTTGTGCCGATAACCCCGAAAATGACAGAAGAGGTGATTTTGATTTTATTCTTGCTCCCAATAATAACAGGAAGGCAGGAATTAATGGTTATATTATAACTGATGAAGTAACAACATTCCTGGAATATTTTCCCAACAGGGTTATTCAGTAATATGGAATTTAAACAAAAACATATTAATCATCTTAAATCTTTTTTATGAAATCTATATTTTTTTTTCTAGTTATACTGGTAGCTATTCAAAAACTTCCTGCTCAGGAAGTATTTGATAATTATGCAGATGCGCATTATGAAAACAATACTGAGGTTAAGAATTTTTATGACTTAAATTTCAGCCAGCCAGCTCCATATTGGAAAGACGATTTTAAAAATTCGGGAGATTATCATTATCGGCTACAAGGAAATGCTTTCACCGCAATAGCTGACCGTTTTGGTTTTCCGGCACAAGCAATATATTTCAGACAATATGAGAATGAGAATCTGATTGTTCCATCAGCTGTTGTTAAAGATATTGTTGATAATAATGGCGGGTTTTCTATTTCAGCCTGGATTAAAGTTCCACATCATGGATTAGACTGCCAGATCCTTAGCTTTACCAATCCTGAAAATAGGAATAAAGAAGATATCCAGCTGAGAATGAAAGACGGATATTTTCAAATACTGAAGACCTCTTCTGTTGCTGAGAAGATGGTTGTATTAGGACAATCACGCTATAAAATAAGCTATTATAGTGATAATATCCAACAGGAAATATATCCCGGTCCTGATGAATATGACGCAGGGTATATCTATTTTATGCTGTCGTCCAATAAAAACTCTACCCGCCTGTATTTCAGCCGACCCGGAGGGCGACTGTATGCCAATTATTTTTGGTTTGGGCTGACTGATGTTCTTTCAGCTGCTCATACGATTACTTTTGGAACCGTCAATCAGAAAGAAAGAACTACAATACTCAATGCTGTAGACGATATTATGGTTTATTACGAAATGCTTAGTCCTGAAATAGCTAACAATCATTTTCTTGTTCAATCTCCTTTATATCCGTCACGAGCTTATATATTAAAAAATTTTAAAAATAAACCTGTAGCTCCTGAAAATTCTGATGATGAATACAGTTATTATCAAAATAACATAGAAGTCAAGACAGGTACCTTTAGCAAGAGAATTTATGGGGCAAGAAGATGGTTGTTTTCTATAAGAAAGATACTTTACCACGAGCGGCTTTTAAACTTTATCAATGCTAAAACATACCTTACGATTGGACCAGGATTTGAAAATAATTCTGGAAGTCCTTACGAACAAAAGAGTATAGAATCAAATTCTGCTGGGCATCTTTTTCAAGCAAATCATATTCCAAACAATCCCAACAATCTTCTTGACTGTAAACAAAATGCGTTTCAATTTGATGTAAAAGAAGGGGCACCTGGCTTTCAGTTAGGAATTGATAAAAACGATCATAAATATTTGAATATGCGCCCTGAAGATATGCCTGATACACAATGGTCTGTCCAGGGGTCATTTAACACATCCATAAGAGAAAAATTTTCTCCTGTCAGCGAAGTAGGGATAACGATTTTCAACTATCAAACGGAACACAGCATGACAATAGACATTAATGATTCTTATACATTATATCAAAGCCTTCATAATGCTGAGCCATTCCGGCTGGTAAAAAAGCAAGGAATTTTTAATGCCGAAGATTATAAGTACGGATACGAAGATTATATGTTTTATAATATGACAAAAACAGGGATATTAACCCCTAAGGGAGGAATAAAAAATACACAAAACGGAACATCCCAGATGCTGGTACCAGATGGTAATGCTTCATTTCAACTCATGTATGTAAAGGATGATCCTAACGGGAAACCTTTATATATGATAAGAACGAACAATGGTTATGGGGCTAAAGTATTAGTTCCTGATGTACATAATTTTGACAATAAACTTATTGTCCAGGATGCTCATGATGAAGAAGAATACGCAGTCATACCTGATCATTTCTTATGGTCGGTAAATGTTATTTACTACGATGGTAATTCAAACACATTCACAAAAAAAACATCACAAAAAACTTCTGATCTGCCTGTTTCTGATATGCTGCAGGTTTACCCAAATCCTGTAAAAGGAAGGGCAACTGTAAAATATACATTATCCAAATCCACCAGGGTAAAACTCTATATTACAAGTTCTACCGGAGCACTAGTAAAAACAATAAAAGAAAAGACCCAGAATAAAGGAACTTATAAAGAATCTTTAACCACAACTGGCTGGCCTTCCGGGCTCTATTTCTGTAACATGCAAACCGATGAAGGGATAACAACAAAAAAAATTATTGTACAATAAGTATGATAGTGGTAAGATGATAACCCGTAAAATAAATTTGATGTTTATCAATAAAAATAGCCCTCGCAAACACGAGGGCTATTTTGTTATTTTTCAACCTGAGGAATCTCAATAGCGATAAGCTGTAGTTTGTATTCCTGCAATTGCTGGTTGATCGTAGATAAACCGTTTCTGAAGAATGATGAGGCTGTAAAAAGCTCATGATAATATTCTATCCCTTCAAGAACATTTTTCCTGAAAGCATTCCATTTTTTTGTCTGTGAATGGGTAATCTGTGTGGTAGATTCGGTGATTTCCTTTCTCAGATAATCCACATACATTTTCAGTTCATTAATGAACATATTCGGACGCTGGCTGTCGGAAAGAATATTGGTATTTCCGTAGATATGTTTTACCATTTCCGAAAGAGAAACTTCTTTATCGAAAAAGGCAATATTCGGTCCCGGACATATGACAACGCCCTGTTTTTCACCTTTAATTTCGAGGTTCTGCTCCATATATGCGGCGTTTACAAGTCCCACACACAGGCAGGCTTTATCAGTAATTTCCGATTTCTTTTTATTAAATTCCTTTTCTGTAAGGGTTTCCTTATTGTCGTACAGTTCCTTGAGTTTGATATTCTGGTATTTTCTGGAAGCGATACAGGTTCCTTCCGGAGAAAATTCTTTGCTTAATGCCAGAAGTTTTTTGGGACATGAACTTCCATACTTCCCTTTTGCTTCTTTTTCAAACTTTAATCGTTCATTGGATGTTCCTTTTACCGTATTGAAAGGCACTCCTAATGGCGAAATATTGCTCAGATAAAAATCCTGTTCTTTTGATTGCAAAAGTAAATTTCGGGTTTCTGTATCTACCGATGTTGCTTCGGGTACCAGCAAAAACGGTGAACCCCATCCTACGCTGTCTACATGATAATTCGCCAATAAAAACTCGTGTTCTTCGGCAGTTCCTACTCCACCCTGAACCGTAATTTTCATTTCTAATGGCTCAGAAACTGTGGGTTTTCCTTTTTGCTCTAAAGCAGCTGTCATTAAGGCATGGGCAGATTGTATCAGGTCATTTTTTTTCTGCTTGAATTCTTCCATAATAGGCCCGAGAAGCATTCCTTCGGTAGCAAAAGCATGGCCGCCACAATTTAATCCGGATTCTATTCTGTATTCTGAAACCCACAATCCTTTTTTAGCCAGAAAGTTTCCCTGAATCATTGCAGAACGGAAATCGCTTACTTTCAGGATGATTTTCTTTTTGATGTTTCCGTTTTCGTCCGGAAAAAAGTCTTCAAATTCTTCCATATAGCTGTATAAGCGGGGATTCATGCCTGCGGAAAGAACCATTGATGATGATAATTTACTTTTGGCGAATCCACGCAGTGAAGCATGAGCATCGTTATACATCACTGGAAGCTGTTCATTGTTTTGATAATTGTCTTTATCCACTTTCGTCATGATATTGACATCAATACTCCCCGGTTTTAAGTTGGATTCAATAAAGCTTTTGATATTGGAACTCCATTCATCTTTTTGATTGATCAGGTTTTGAAGGCTTTTTTTTAGATCTGAAGTATTTGGAAGCATAGCTATGAAGTCTTTCAAAGCCTCTTTATTTTTGCTGATCTCGTGTTTGAAAGATTCAAATTTTTCATTCACGATATCATCCACCATATCCAGATAAGCTGTAACTCTTCTGGCTCTGTAATCTTCTGTTTTTGTTGAGATCCCGAAATAGTCAAGATTGAACTTTTTATTGTAAAAGTTCTTCATTTTTTCCAGGATTTCATCATCAATGATGGAGATCACAGAAGAAATTCCATACTGGGCAACACGAATAGGACTGTCTATTGTGTAAGCCAGTCCCATTACCGGAATATGGAAATTGTGCAAAGGTTTTTGTGTCATAAAGTTCTGATAAAATTTTTTATTATTCATCTAAAAATCCTTTACAACTATTCACTGCTTAAAAATATTATTTTAAAATGAATTATGCATTAAATAATATTTTATATTGTGAAAAACATGTCAAATGTCATTTTTTTTCAATTGGTTGAAATAAAAAGATCAGCCGGCAGACTGATCTTTTCGGATTGTAGTATATTTTATTTTAACTACAAAAGATATAAAATTTTTTGAACACTTAAGTTTTTTTAGAGCCAGTTTTCATGCATAATAAGTGCACCTAAGTTGTATGAAAATCAAATATTTTCATCTTATATAAATTTTTTGTAGTATTATTTACAATCTACTTAAGTGAACTAAATCGGTTTAAAATGAGCGCTTTTTTGGCTTTTGTGGTTATGCAAACACATTATTCAGCTTTATTTTTAAGCATCATCAGAAGGCTGTAAGCCCCTTTCTGTACAATTTTCTTATCCTTTAAAAAATCGGCTTTTATAATTTCTGTAAACTGATCATCAGAAATTCCGGTCATTACAGGAATCATTCTGTAATTGGATTTTCCAAGGTCTTCAAAAACATAATTTTTATTTTCAAAAGAAACTACGGCTTCATTAGGAAGTCCCATTGTATAACGGCTGCTGATATTCACTTCGGCATTTACATACATTCCTTTTACAAATTCTGTATTCACAGAGGATAATCTGGCAATTGCCGTCGCAGAGCCTCCATTTTCAATACTAGGAACAACACTGACAATTTTAGCATTTGATTTCACATCCGGATTCTGATTGTTGTACACCAAAATTTCCTGACCCACTTTTACATCATTCACATCATTTTCAAAAACTTTTAATTCTAAAAGTAATCCCGCCGGATTGATCAGTTCAAATAAAGTATCTGCCGGGTTGATATACTGCCCGTTATTCACAAGAATTTTGCTTACAAAACCTGTGAACGGAGCATAAACATTGATTTTACTTCTGATATTCCCGGCAGTCAGACCTTTGGCATTGATTCCGATGATTTTCAGCTTTTCCTCAAGCCCTTTTAAAGTGGCATTCAAAGTTGAATAATCTGCCTGGGCAGTCTGTAGGGTCTTGTCACTGCTGGCTTTGCTCGTATTAAGGTCTTTCTGGCGGTTATAATTCAGTCTTGCCGCTTCAAGTTGTGCTTTTGTTACCAGATAATCCTGCTGCAGCTGTATAAACTGCGGATCTTCCACCACAGCAAGCACCTGTCCTTTGTTGAAATGACTTCCATTAATTACATTGATCGACTTGATGTGTCCCCCCATAATGCTGGAAACTGAACTGATATGAGACGGTGCAATGTCTGCCTTTCCGTTCAGTCTCACCACTTTTTCCATATTCCTGTTCTGAATTATAGTTGTTGTCAGCCCTACAGCCTGAATCTGTTTTTCTGTAAGATGAACGGAATTTTTGTTATTCTTAGAAAATTTTGTGTTTTCATAAACCGTTTTTTCTTCCTCTTTTTTTCCTGAACATGAAGATAAAGTTACGATGAAAGCAAGGCTGTATAGTGATATATTCCTGAAATGCATGATGGTATTATTTTGAAATTAAGAATTGAAGTTCGGCTCCGATCTGATTAAGCTTTTCCAGCTGATCAATGTAGTCTGCTTTGGTTTTTACGGCCTGATTCACCAGTATTACCCAGTCCAGATAATCTATTTCTCCCACTTCCATCTGTTTCTGAGCTGTTTTTAGAATGATTTCAGATTTGGGAAGCTGTTTTTGTTCATAATTTTGAATGATCTGCTGTTGGTTCATATAATTACCCAACTGTTGATTCAATCTGTTTTTAAGTTCAATTTCTTTTCTCTCATACTGATTTTCGGAGATGGCAATCTTTGCCTGTGCTGCCTTTGCCAAAGCTCTCTGTCCTTTTGTAAACAATGGAATTCCAACGCCCACCTGAACCGAATTGAAACGATTGTTATTGATGTTTTTCATACTCTGATTGGTATATCCTATAAGAAGATCCGGAAACAGTCTGCTTTTCTCCAGCTGTACTTCTGCCTCGCCCACTTTGATCTGTTGCTGCAGATATTGAAGTTCAGGATGCTGCTGTACCATTTCTTCTGAAATCTGAAGCCCAATATTAATTATAGGCTTTTCTGCAACAGGTTGATAATAAGCTGTAGATTGAAGTAATAATTGAAGCTTAAGTTTCGCGATATTCAAATCATTTTCAAGGGTATTCAACTGTACTTTTATCTGTTCTTTCTGAATTTCAGCAGTGGATTCCTCCAGAATATTGGCTTCCCCTTTTTTTAATCTTAATGCGGCCTTATCTGCAAAATTATGATACAACTGACTGATGTATTCCAGAACGTTTTTCTTTTCCTGAAGCACAAGTATCCTGTAGAAAACGTCAGTTACTTCTTTGGTAAGCTGTGTTTTGGTCAGATTCTGATTGACAACACTGGCAGACCATTCAGCATCCAGCATTTGTTTTCTTCTTGAATATACCGTTGGAAAACTGAATCTTTGAGAGATTCCGAATGAATTGTCTGTTTCCTCGCCCTGAATTTGTCCAAATCCCCCTGTAATTTCCGTCTGGGGAATGTTCAGATAGCTGGCTTTCAGCTTTTCCTGATAGTCTGATATTAATTTCGAATTTTTAAGAGTACCGTTCTGTTGGTATGCTTTTTCCAGAGCCTGATCATAAGTAATGTTTTCCTGAGTCTTATAAGTTCCGAAGGACAATAACAACAAGAAAACAGACAGTTTTTTATAATTGAGTTTTTTTGAGAATTTCATTTTATCTTTATTAATATGTTCAAACAGGACGTATAAAATTGGAAGGACAAAAAGCGTTAAAAGCGTTGCAAGCATCAGCCCTCCGATGACTACAGTTGCCAGAGGCCTCTGCACTTCAGCTCCTGCACCATTGCTGATTGCCATGGGAAGAAATCCCAGAGACGCCACAAAAGCTGTCATTAAAACCGGACGGAGTCTTATTTTTGTGCCTATGAGTACAATTCTGTTTGTGTTGTTTATTCCGTTCTTTTTCAATCGGTTAAATTCTGATATCAAAACAATTCCATTAAGTACGGCAACTCCAAATAATGCAATAAATCCTACGCCTGCGCTAATGCTGAAAGGCATTCCTCTCAACGCCAGAAAATAGACACCTCCTATCGCAGATAAAGGAATGGCTGTATAGATCAGCAGACTGTGTTTTACAGAACCGAAAGCAAAGAATAAAAGCAGGAAAATCATCACTAACGAAATAGGAACGGCTATACCTAATCTGGCTTTGGCTTCATTTAAATTTTCAAAAGCACCTCCATAAGAAATAGTATATCCAGCCGATAATTTCAGGTTTTTGCCTGCCTTTTGCTGAAGCTCTTCCACAATACTCTGAACATCTCTTCCTCTCACATTAAAACCTACAATAATCCTTCTTTTGGTATCCTCCCTCTGAATCTGATTCGGACTGTTTTTAAGTTCCACTTTAGCCAATTGCGACAATGGAATCTGCTCTCCTGAAGCCGTAGTAACCAGAAGATTTTGGATACTCGTAATATCTTTTTTATGTTCGTTATCCATTCGGACAACGATATCAAACTTTTTTTCGCCTTCATATAAAGCGCCTGCAGTTTGTCCGGCAAAAGCCATATTAATCACCCTGTTGATATCCGCCACTGAAATATTGTATCGGGAAAGTTCTGAGCGGTTATAATCTATCACAACCTGTGGAGCGCCTACTACCGGCTCGATATATAGATCCTGAGCACCTTTTACGGTATTGATAATGCTTCCCATCTTTTTGGCATAGGTGGCAAGGCTGTCCAGATCTTCACCGTAAATTTTGCACACTACATCCTGTCTTGCTCCGGTCATCAGCTCATTGAAACGCATTTGAACCGGAAACTGAAAACTGGTTGTCAGTCCGGGGATAACGCTTAATGTTTTACTCATCTTATCAGAAAGTTCAGGAAATGAGGTTGCAGAGGTCCATTCCTTTTTAGGCTTTAAAACGACGATCATATCTCCGGAATCCATGGGCATAGGTTCTGTGGGAATTTCTGCACTCCCAATTTTCATGACCACTTTTTCTACTTCAGGAAAGTTTGTTAACAGGATGTTTGCAGCCTGAGTGGTAGCTTTTTTGGTTTCATTGATATTACTTCCCTGGAGAATCCTCATTTCAACGGCAAAATCGCCTTCCTCCAAAGATGGTATAAATTCTCCACCCATTCTGGAAAGCGTAAAAACAGCACCCGCAAACAGAATCAACACACCAATGATTATCGTTTTTCTAAATTTAAGGGCCTTTATCAGAAGTTTTTGGTGACCGGTTTCCACTTTACCCATCACACGGTCTGAAATATTTTCTTTCTCTTTTTTCTTTCTGCTTAATACCAGAGAGCTCATCATTGGAATATAGGTCAGGGAAAGAATAAATGCGCCAATCAGGGCAAAGGCAACGGTTTGAGCCATAGGCTTAAACATCTTTCCTTCAATTCCCTGAAGCGTAAAAATCGGAAGATATACGATTAAGATAATGATCTGCCCGAAAACCGCACTGTTAACCATTTTGGTCGCAGAGTTGGAAACCTGATCATCCATTTCTTTTTTGCTGAGCATATTGTTTTTTCCGAAATGCTTTTTATGGGCAAGCTGATGAAGAACAGCTTCCACAATAATGACGGCTCCATCTACAATTAAACCGAAATCCAGCGCTCCAAGGCTCATCAGATTTCCTCCTACACCAAAAATATTCATCATGATAATGGCAAAAAGCATAGCCAATGGAATAACAGAAGCAACTAGTAATCCCGCTCTGAAATTTCCTAAAAATAAAACCAGAATGAAAACCACAATCAAAGCCCCTTCCATCAGGTTTGTTTTTACGGTACTGATGGTGTTGTTAACCATTTTAGCCCGGTCAAGGAATGGCTCTATAACAACTCCTTCCGGTAAGGATTCCTGGATTTTTTCCAGTCTTTGTTTAATATTTCCGATCACTACATTAGCATTCTCTCCTTTCAGCATCAGAACAATAGCTCCGGATACTTCTCCGGTATCATTGTAAGTCATAGCGCCATACCTTGTCGCATACCCTATTTTCACAGACGCTACATCTTTAATATGAACAGGAATGCCTTCTTTTGTTTCTGAAACCTGAATGCTTCCAATATCTTCTGTAGTTCCCAAGAGTCCTTCGCTGCGGATAAACAGAACGGTTTCTTTCTTTTCAATATAAGCGCCTCCGGTATTCTGATTATTCTTTTCCAGAGCCGCAAAAACATCATTGATATTGATATTAAAGGCCTGCAATTGATTAGGATTAATGGCAATTTCATACTGTTTCAGTTTTCCTCCGAAACTGCTGACATCCGCCACACCTTTAGTACCAAGAAGCTGCCTTCTCACCACCCAGTCCTGGATAGTCCTCAGCTCGGTTTCATCATATACATTTTCATATCCTTTTTTAGCCCTTACCACATATTGGAAAATTTCTCCCAATCCTGTTGAAATAGGCCCTAATTCCGGTTTGCCGATTCCGTCCGGAATATTGTCCTGAACAAGCTGCAACCTTTCCTGAACCTGTTGACGCGCCCAATACACATCCGTCTTGTCATCAAAAACTACAGTCACTAATGAAAGTCCGAAACGTGAAAAACTTCTAAGCTCCGTAATTCCGCTGATATTGCTGGTGGCCTGTTCAATAGGAAATGTAACAAGACGTTCTATATCTGCTGCACCATAAGAAGGAGCTGTGGTAATGATCTGAACCTGATTATTGGTGATGTCCGGCTGGGCATCAATAGGAAGCTTGGTGGTTTCATAGACTCCAAAAAGGATGAGTGCCCCTGTAAAAAGAGCAATGATGAGTTTATTCTTTACAGAAAACTCAATAATTTTATTTAACATGGAAAAATTATTAATAGTAATCCGTAATAGCATATAGGAGCTGAGGCATCTCCATAACTTAAGTGTCCAAAATAAAGTTTTTGTAATTTCTTGAGTTAAGGTCTAAACACCAGTACATTGCATTACGAATTAATGGATATGTAACAAGAATTAACTGCTTTAAGTAAAAAAACATAAAGCATTAATTTTCAATGTGAAGTTGATTAAAAAAGCCGTGGAGGCTGAAAAATCTGAGAAAGATATTGATGGGAGAAATCTTTTTCTTTGTAGATACTGCTTTTCTCTGAAACAGTAATTTCCTTAGGTTTTTTTATTTCGAATGAAAGCTCCGGAAGCTGGGCATGTACAGTAAGTACGATAGGCGGATTGATAAACGGCAGCTTCTGATCGGTATCCCAGTCTGAATCCTGTTTGTGGTTATCATAATGCTCCATTACAAATTCTGAAAAGCTTCCGTGGTATTCCATGAAATGTTCAACAAACATAGGCACTTTCAGTACTTCCCCCGCATTGGTGGTAGCCAGTACATACATCATTGAGCATAATATGGAGAACCATTTTAACATGGATGCAAATATAATGTTTAAATTTTTCCCAGAAAGGCTCAGATATTAATTTTTTGAGAATTTTACTGGCGGGATCACAAATGAGTTAAACACCTGTTTGAATATTGACTTAGCAAAGTCTTATTTTTATGATAATTCACTTTTCGCTATTTCTTTATTTTGACTTAAAAACATACGTACAATTCCTCAGATGGCGAATTATATTTAATATGCGGTATTTTCGTGCCGGTAATTCCGGAATCCTAAAGAAAACAAACAACATTTAATAAATAATTATTTTACTTAAAAATAAGTAATTTTTAAAAAAAATAAGCTTATAGTGTTTTGCGTAACGTGATTTTTGCTTATATTTGTGAATCGAAATAATTTTTTTTCATCATTTGTGTTTTTTTAAGGTCTCCATCCGTGGAGACCTTTTTGTTTTCAATAATATCATAATTGAATATTCGCTATTGAAGTGGAAAAATATGAAAAATGTGAAATATTGCGTTCTTTAATCTTTCTAATTGCTTTTGTACAAAGGAATATGTAAAATTCTGAGATATTAATAACTCTCTTTTTTGACAAATCCTACCAGCTTTATATGTGGTTTAAAACTTATTGGATGGTTTTAATAAAATCAGTTGGTCTGAGCTGCATCACAGCCTGAAAACTTCGGGTATAGGCCTGAACACTCTTATATCCTACTTCATACGCTGTTTCTGAAATCGTAAGATTCCCGGAGCTCAAGTATTCCAGACTTTTAATAATACGAAGCATTTGCTGGTATTTGCTTAGGGTAAGACCTGTTTCTTTTTTGAAAATACGTTCCAGTGTACGGAAAGATAAAAGAGCCATATCACTGAAATCTTCCATTTTGATCTCTGTGTGGTAATGATTGTGCAAATATTCTATGACTTTGTCAAGACGTTTGTCTTTCGGGAGGCTGATATGAAAAGTCAGGGAATGTTCTGCAAACTTCGGAAGTTCGTTGAAAAGTGCTTTCAGGAATAGGTTCTCATTATGATCCCGAATCATTAGCTTAGACCATTTCTCCGAATATTTTATCATTTCCTTTAAAACAGGAGGAACAGAAAATACATTCACTTCATCATAGAAGGATTCTTGGATGCCGACTTCTGCAAACATGA
The DNA here is from genome assembly GCF_057809135.1 of Chryseobacterium sp. FG46. Taxonomy (NCBI): domain Bacteria; kingdom Pseudomonadati; phylum Bacteroidota; class Flavobacteriia; order Flavobacteriales; family Weeksellaceae; genus Chryseobacterium; species Chryseobacterium sp. FG46. The sequence continues at coordinate 21,430 of NZ_JBMDJJ010000027.1, forward strand.
TCATCAGTTTGATTTTTGCAGAATGGGAATTGGTTTTATGGACAGCATTTGGAGGAATCCATACCGCATGATTCTGAGGAAGAAGATAGATTTTTTCTTCAATAGTAATATACTGAAAACCACTTTCTACATATACGAGCTGACCTTTTTGATGATGATGAAGAACGTTATCATGAATCCAGTTTTCCTCAAACCATACAAAATAAGGCTTCTTTAGTTCATCTATATTTATACTGTCGCTGGCGTTCATGTCGTTTCAGGTTAAAACTTTGGCAAAATTAAACAAAATTACTGTGTTAATTTTGTACAAAAGTTTTTATTATGATGAAGAATGAAGTAAAAAAGAATGCTTCGTATGTTTTATTAATCATTAATGTTCTGGTTGTTATACTCATTTCCAGCAATCTCCGCTCACCGATTGTGGCCGTTGCCCCTGTATTGGGAGAGGTAAGAGATGCTTTAAAACTGGATAATTTTCAGGTGAGCCTGCTTACATCTATTCCACTGTTTATGTTTGCTGCCTGTTCTGTACTGGTAAGCAGATTCTCCAATAAATTCGGAATCAGTAAACTTTTGATGTATTCACTGATTATTTTAAGCTTCGGGTTATTTTTACGAATCAGTGGTTCTCTATGGCTTTTGTTTTTAGGCTCTATATTCATCGGTTTAGGAATATGTATCGGAAATGTGGTCACTCCGGGATATGTTAAGAATAATTTTCCGAAGCAGATTGGCCTTATGACAGGAATTTTTGCAGTATCTATGAATCTTACAGCAGCACTGGCTTCCGGGTTCAGTGTGAAAATAGGAGAATTGACGGGCTTTGGATGGAAAGGATCTCTGGGAATATGGCTTGTGATTGCCGCATTGGGTTTTCTGGTTTTATCATTGGAATTCATATTTAACAAAAGAAATCCGGTTCAGCCTAAGACGGCAATCAGTACTTCAGATTTTAATATGTTCAAATCTGCCCAGGCGTGGAATATCAGTATTTTTATGGGACTGCAGTCTTTGTTTTATTATTGCCTGGTGGCTTGGCTGCCTTCATTTCTTGCTGATTTTCATATGCAGGGAGAAAGCTCCGGCTGGGTGTTCTTTGTGATTCAGATTACCATGATTCCGGTAACATTCTGCTGTCCTATTATTGCCAGTAAAATGAAGGACCAGAGGCTTATGATTCTTTTTATATGTGCTCTGATGTTCGGAAGTACAATGATGTTTGTCTTTCTGAAGTCTCAGTGGATCTATGTGAATGCTGTGATTATAGGGATTTCCAACGGATTGTCTTTCAGCTTGTCGATTCTGTTCTTTTCTACAAGAACAAAAAGCAGTATCAATGCGGTTAAAATATCAGGTATGGCCCAGTCTGTAGGATATCTGATCGCTGCATTCGGACCTCCGTTGTTTGGAAAACTGCATGATTGGGACATTTCCTGGAACAGTTCATTTTATTTATTAAGCTTTGCTGTATTGCTGATGCTCTATTTTGGAATGAAGGCGGCAAGAAATAAATCTGTTGAGGATTAGGAAAATCAAAGGTCAGGTTACACGTCTTTTATTGCTGGACGCTACCCATTCTTCTTTTTGGCAGTTTGGGCAGCTTCCTGCATCGCCTGCTTTTTTATGCTCTGTATACCCACAGAATATACAAGAATAATGTCTTTCCTCATGAATATAATGTAACGGATTATTTAATGAGCCTGGTAAAATAGGAAGCCCATATTTTACAGATTTATCTTCGAAAAAGAATACACTGATCTCTCCTGAAATTTCTTCTATAGCCATCTCAATCTGACCCAGTTGCGAAACTCCTTTTAGCCTTAATTCTGCGAAGAATTCGTCGCTCCCTAGATTTTCTTTTTGAAAGTTTTTAATAGAAAATTCACCGTTTTCTATCAGGCAGATGGATTGTCCTTCAACCAGATTTTCAAATTTTTTACTTTTTCCGATAAAATGGGTCACAATAGAATACAGGAGAATAATAACAATAAAAACAATAAGGGATGAAATAATTCCGACATCCTTATTAAACATAGGATCTCCTGCTGCTGATCCCAGGCCGATAATGACTACCAATTCAAATATTGAGAGCTGTTTTACTCCTCTTTTTCCTAAAATTCTAAGTCCGATGATAATAGTCAGAAACATGATTATGGTACGAAGAATGATCTCTAAAAGAAAAGACCATTCTTCATGTCCCAATAATAATTCTTTCCAATCAAGATTTAAGAGAAAAGTGGACAGCATACAAATTATTTACCAGGGAATATTCAAAAAATAAGCCATAACTCCTGTTATTTATTTCATACTTATTCCAGGATTACCTCTTCTCCGTCTTTCAGTAGAGAACATTGGTTTTCAAGTCCTTTTTCTATTATTTTTTTCTGGATAAAATTCCTGTCTTCCTTACAATGGCTTACTGCTTCCAGATGAGTTACCCAAACAGTAGATTCGGGTGCATATTCACATACTTTTGCTATGTCTTCGCTGGTCATAATAATAGGATCTCCCACAGAGAAAGTGGCAGCACCTCCTGCAACAATAATGTGCTGTGGCTTGTGTTGAGCAATTTCTGCAGCAACTTCATCATACCAGATTGTATCACCTGCAATATAGACTGATTGATTGTCTTTTTTAAAAACAAAACCATTCACGATACCCATTTTTTCTCCAATTTCTCCGGTCCCATGCTGACCTTTGGTTTTAGCTATTTCAATATTATTCCATCGAAGCTGATCCTTCAGAACGATAATATTGGTAAAGCCTTGTTCTGCAATATGATCAGCAATAACCTCTGAACAGATAACCGGAATATTTTTATCGAGAAGTTCTACTGCCTCAGAATCCCAATGATCAGGATGAAGATGGGTTACCGCTACAGCATCTATTCCTTCTAATTTTTTCTTTAATTCTTCTCTACTGAAAGGCAGATCTACAAGAGGATTCAGTAATTCACTTTCTGTCATAGGAATTTTTCCCATAGAGCCTTTTCCTCCCAGCATAGGGTCAACCAGGATGGAAATTCCATCAATATTCAATAGCAATGTTGCATTGCGCCATAATTGTAATTTCATTTTGAGTATGTTTGTAGAACAAAGCTATTACCTGATGAGGACAAAACAATCGAAGGTTACCAAAAGGTTAACCACAAATATTTAACTGCGTTATGAATTTTGAAGAATTTAAAAACTGCGGATTAAGACGAAGCCTGAATATCCTTTCAGGCAAATGGAAACCTTTAATCCTGCACAATCTTTTTGAAGAAGATCAGGTGCGTTTTGTGGAGCTTTGGCGAAATATGCCCCGGGTTTCCAAGAAAGTATTGGCAGAGCAGCTGAAGCAGCTGGAAGAAGATTGTATTATTGAACGGATTGAAGTTTATAATTTTCCGCCGGAAGTATATTATAAATTAACGGAGAAAGGGCAAAAGCTGGGACCTATTCTTTCCGAACTTCATTCATGGGGAAATGGATTGGGTTAAAACCATTTTGGATAAATTCATCGAAGGTTTTCGATGCCACTGAGTATTTCTTTCCTCTTCTAAAATTTTATCATACATTTGGAAACACTACCTAAAAATAGGTTTATGTAGGGTTACATAATATAACCTCAATTTTTTTTAAAAAAAACAAACCAATGAAAAAAAAATTATTATTTGTGCTTACTCTCGTAGCACAAGCTTCTTTTGCACAAATTATTTCCAAAGATCCTGTGTTTGCTTCGAACGGGATTTACAACCTTCCGGCAGGAAGCTCTTATCTGGGAGAGTTAACAGAAACAACCAATGCTGTATTTTATCACTCCTTTGATTCCAATACGAACCGGATAATCATTTCTAAAGCGACAAGTTACAATGGCTCTCCGGATTTGACTTTTGGGACCAATGGTAAAATTGCATTGAATTATGCATCAGACGCTCTGGTTGGGTTTCTAAGGCACGGAAATGGTAAATTGACTTTCATGTTTAAGCGATATGACGCTACGAGCAGCATTAATTATTTAGATGTAATTCGGATGCTTCCCAATGGACAATTAGATCCTTTATTTTCCAACGGCGGAATAAAGTCAATAGCCAATTTCTATCAGGACAATTTCGATATAAAAAGTAACCTTATAGAACAGGGAAATAAAATTATTGTTTCAGGAACCGGTATAGATACTAATGGATTTTTTGATGGGTACACTCATACATTCAGATTAAATTCTGATGGTACACCAGATAACAGTTTTGGGGATAATGGAGAATTGTCAACTTATGGGATTCCACGTCTCATTTTAGATAATCAGTCAAATATATATTTTTGGGGACAAAATACAATGAAAAAATATACTCCTGATGGTACGTTAGACAACAGCTTTGGGGACAATGGAGTGGCTTCTTTTATTGGAGGGAATATTAACGTTGTAAAAGTAGATTCGGGTAGTAGAATTATATATGCAAGAATTGCAACATCAACCCCTGCTACCATAGAAAGACTGAATGCTGATGGGACACCGGATAGTACATTCAGTTATAATGGTGCTCTTGGTCTTGAATTTTGGGATATCTATGAAAAAAATAATTCTTATTATATCGCAGGTTATGCTGATTTAAATAATGCACCTGCTTATTATATCGCTAAACTTAATCAAAACGGAGCTGTTGATACTGCATTTGGAGAATACATAGAAAACGATTCCACTTTGCTGTATCATATGATTCAGGCCATTAAAGTTTTTGATAATAGCATCATTGTTTACGGAGATGGTCCAACAAAAGAGATTGTTAAATATCTTTTAAATGGTTCTGCTACATTATCAACAACAGAAACCGGAAATAATACTGAAATTACTTTTGAAAGCCCTGTAAAACAAGATTTGGTGTATCAGTCAAAAGAAAAAATTGATAAAATAGAGATCTATTCTGTTGACGGAAGACTATTAAAAACTATAAATAAAAATAATTCCGACGTTTCCGAACTTTCTAAAGGAGTTTATTTTGCGAAAGCAATTTTTGAAAATGGAAAAGTTTTTACAAAAAAACTTATTAAGAAGTAGTAAATTAATATTTTAAAACTAATAACAATTTTTACAAATGAAAAGAATCATTATTTTGATTTCCTGTGCATTAGGTGCATGGGTAACGGCACAGATAATACCTCCACCTACTATTCAAAGATCAAATACCACATCCCGCGGACTTACCATCAATTCAAGAAAAGGGACATTAATTGAGAAAAAAATCAGCAATTTAGGTAAGTTTAAAAACCTGAATATTCAAAAAATTGTAACCAAAGACGGATCTGATCATTCATCGGAATCTGTGCTGGGCATTATGTATGAATATGAAACCTTTGATGAAATCTCCAAAAAGACACTTACTATTGACAAAAATGAGTTGGGAAAACTGATTCAGGCGCTTCAGACCGTGGAACAGAAAGAAAATGAAAAAGCTGGTCAGGAAACCAAATATAAGTTTGTTACGATGAGTAATATAGAGTTTGGAAGTGTTTACCGGGAAAAGTTTTCATCGTGGGTTAATTATATAAAAACTCCGGGCAACCATTTTAATCATAACTTGCTGGAATTCAATAAAGATGAACTAAAAGAATTGATTACTGTTTTGAAGAAGGCAGAACAGGAGATTTAAAAAATATGTGCAACGGCATTCAACATAAAAACCTTATAGGTTTTCAGAACCTATAAGGTATATTTAAAAAAATTAAAAATAATTATTACCGGAAGGAATCGTTTACTCTTTAAACAGATCCAGAACTTCCATAATATTCTGATATACAAAGTCTAATTCTTCGGAAGTAATACAATATGGAGGAACCAGATAGATTACATTTCCCAACGGCCTCATGATAATCCCTCTCTGTAAGAATTCATTGTAAAGCTTCTTCCCTATTCCATTGAAATAAGAAGTATCATTCCCGGTTTTAAAATCGAATGCTAAAATAGTTCCGATCTGACGAACCTTTTCTACATGAGGATGCAAAGCAAGTGCTTTCACAAACTCCGAATGTTGATGCGTAATGCGGTTAATATTCATTTGAGTTTCATTTGTCAATAGCAATTCCATACTGGCAAGAGCCGCTGTACAGGCTAAAGGATTAGCTGTAAACGAATGCCCGTGAAATAAGGTTTTATAGCGGTCTTCAGAAAGGAAAGCACCATAGATTTCATTGGAACAGGTCGTAATTCCCATGGGCATTGTTCCTCCTGTCAATCCTTTTGAAAAACACATAATGTCTGGTTTTTCAGTAAGATAATCTGCTGCGAAAAGCTTACCTGTTCTTCCAAATCCTGTAAAAACTTCATCCTGGATCATAAGAACACCTTCTTCCCTACAGTATTTCATCAACTGACTAAGATCTTCAGCTTTATACATTAACATTCCGGCAGCACCCTGAACTAATGGCTCATAGATAAAACAAGCCACTTCATCAGCTAGCTCTTTAATCTGCAACCGAAGGCTTTCCAGATTTTCTGCATCGGGTGTGTCTATAAAAACAACTTCAAACAGCATGCTTTCAAAAGGTCTTGTCCAGAAACTCTTTCCACTGACAGACATAGCCCCGAAAGTATCGCCGTGATAAGCATTTTTAAAAGCTAAAATCTTTGTTTTCTTTTTCTCTTGATTGTATGCATATTGAATACACATTTTTAAAGCAACTTCTACTGCTGTAGAACCGTTATCTGAATAAAAGACCTTTTCCTGACCAGCAGGAAGAAGTTTCAGTAAATTTTCTGAAAGCTGTACAGCAGGTTCATGGGTAAATCCTGCAAAAATAACCTGCTCCAGTGTATTCAACTGTTCAAAAACACGTTGTGCTATGTAGGGATGTGAATGCCCATGCAACGTTACCCACCATGACGAGACAACATCCAGATATTTTTTTCCTTCATTATCATACAGGTAAATTCCTTTTCCTTTTATAATAGGAATGGCATCATCAGCTGTTTTCATCTGCGTGTAAGGATGCCAGTTGACCGCTTTATCTCTCTCCTGCAGGCTGGTTTCTTTTGTTAATGTATTCATATATAGATGTAAAGAGTAGAAATGAGTGATGTAGTGCTTTAATTTTAACGCTATGATCGCTAAGTTTTTTAATGTGTATGCTGTTTTTTAAAGTTCGCAAAGGCGTTTCACTAAGCAATAATAAACATTCTGCCTTGCTGAATAGAATGCCTTTGCGAGCGAAATATTTTCAGAATTAAAAATATTACTTTGCGAACCTTAGCGCTAAAAACTAATGTTCATATCAATGAAATCAGAAATCAATGCTGCAATAAAAATCAGAATTCTAACAATCCAGCTCATCACTCATTATTTTATCATTCATAATTATCTAACAGCATGCTTCTTTTTTCATCATAGGTTTCAGTCCTAATGTCTGAAGCATCTGCATATCTTCAGAAACTCCCGGGTTAGGCGTTACCAGTAAAGTTTCTCTTTCACCCGTAAAAATAGAATTGGCTCCTGCCATAAAGCACCATGCTTGCTCTGTTTCAGACATTTCTATACGTCCGGCACTTAATCTTACCATAGAAGATGGCATTACGATTCTGGCTGTGGCGATCATTCTTACCATTTCCCACGTATCTACTTTTTCATTATCTTCTAATGGTGTTCCCGCTACTCTGGCTAATGCATTAATTGGAACAGATTCCGGATGTTTTGGCATCGTTGCCAATGTTAAAAGCATTGAAATTCTGTCTCTGTGGGTTTCACCAAGTCCTATGATTCCTCCGGAACACACTGTGATTCCTGCTTTTCTTACATTATTTATCGTATTGATTCTGTTGTCAAAAGTTCTGGTAGAGATGATTTCTTCATAATATTGCTCAGATGTATCAAGGTTGTGATTGTAAGCGTATAATCCGGCTTCCTGAAGTCTGACAGCCTGTTCTTCCGTAAGCATTCCCAGTGTACAGCAAACTTCCAGACCAAGATCATTTACACCTTTCACCATATCAATAACCCTGTCAAAATCACGGTTATTACGAACTTCACGCCATGCTGCCGCCATACAGAATCTGGAAGATCCGGAATCTTTTGCTTTCTGAGCATGAGCAATTACAGTTTCTGTAGGCAGTAATGCCTGTACTTTGATATCCGTGTGATAACGGGCCGCCTGTCCGCAGTATGAACAGTCCTCAGGGCATCCGCCGGTTTTGATAGATAATAGCGTTGAAATCTGTACTTCAGAAGGATCATGCCATTGGCGGTGTACGGTGGCTGCTTTATAGATCAGTTCCATCAGAGGAAGGTGATAAATTTCTTCGATCTCTTCTTTCGTCCAGTTGTTTCTCAATGTTGTTTTTGTATCCATTATCTTATTTTTGTTATTGTTAATTGCTTGGCAGCATGTTGTATAGATTCCTTATCTGTAGTGTTGATTTCGGGAATCTTTATAATTTTTGTCTCTTTTTCGATAAAACTGCAGATCACTCTTTCTGTATCTTCCGGAAAATCTCCGTTAAGAATTAAATATTCCAACTGAATTCCTCTCTGTTGTAAAGCCAGGATTGAGAGCAAGCTATGATTGATGCAGCCTAAATAATTTCTGACGACCAATGCTGTCGGAAGGTTTAATTCTTCAATCAGATCTATCATAAAAGTCTTGTCAGATATGGGTACCATAAGCCCTCCTGCTCCTTCTACAATCAGTGGGCTTTCTGTTTCTGGCAATTGAAAATCATTCAGATTGATGGTCATATTTTCTTCTCTTGCAGACTGATGTGGTGATGCAGCCAGCTGTAAACGATAGGTTTCCGGATGGCATCTATTAGTATCTGTCCATGCTTTAATCTTATGACTGTCTGTATAATGCAGATCACCAGATTGTATCGGTTTCCAGTATTCTGTTTTAAAATGCTGAACCAAGACGGCTGAGCAGACTGTTTTTCCTATTTCGGTTCCTATTCCTGTTATAAATAATTTCATGTGGTTTCGGGATTCGGGTTTTGAATCTTTTTGCTTTAAATAAATTCTTTAATAATTCCTGTCAGTTTCATAATTTCCTCTTCTGTATTAAAGCTGTGAAGGCATATTCTCAACCTTTCACTTCCTTCTTTTACCGTGGGACTGTATATGGCATAGGTTAAAAATCCTTTCTCAGATAAAGTATTCTGCAATGTTTTCAATTTTTGATTATCCGGAATTACAATAGCCTGAACCGGGCTTGTTTCTGCTGATGGAGACTGTAAATTTCGGCTTCGGAAAAGTTTAATATTGTTCTGAAGTTTCATTGCCTTTTCATGGTTTTGATCTAAAAAATCATATCCTGTTTTTATACTCATCCACTGGAAATCCTGTGCTGATGTGGTATAAACAAAAGGAGTCGCAAAATTGATCAGATAGTATTTCACCGTTTCATTACAAAGAATGGCTGCTCCATGAGCTCCAAGAGCTTTTCCATAAGTCACAACTGCTGCTGAAACATGATTCTGTAATTGATATTTTTCAATCAGTCCATATCCAAAAACGCCGAATGCGTGGGCTTCATCTACAATCAGAGAGGCTTTATACGTATCGGCAAGTGCAGAGATTTTCTGAATAGGTGCAAAATCTCCTTCCATAGAGTAAAGACTTTCTATGGCGATATAGCAATGACCTTCCTGTCTTTTTAAAATATCTTCAAGATCTTCAGTGTCATTATGTCTGAATTTCAGTTTCTTAGCATTGGATAGCTTGCAGCCATCATGTACCGACCGATGAATCTGTTCATCCACAATAACGACATCATGACGACTGGGAAGGGTAGAAAATAAGGCTAGATTTGCGTTATATCCTGATGGGAAAAGTAATGCTGACTCAAACTGATGTTTCTGAGCAATATCTTTTTCTACAGAAACAGCAATGTCACTGTTCCCGCTGATTAATCTTGAGCCTGTACTTCCTGAAAGCAGTTGAGGGTTGTCCATAATCTTTTGCAGCAGTAAATATTGAAGTTCTTTACTTTTTGCAAACCCCAGATAATCATTGGAATAAAAATCAATTCCATCAGACGGAATCCGCAAACGTCTTAATGTTCCTTCCTCTTTTCTTTTGTCAAGAGATTCCTGAAAATGAGAGGTATTGTTAAGCATAATTCAACTGGGCTACTTCCTGAGTAATAGCGTTGATCCATTCTTCATGCAGTTCTTTTTCTATGGTAAGAATGTGATCGGCATGATGCTTCCAGTCAGATGAAAATTCATTAAGCTGATGAATCATTTCTTCCAGATGCCCTTCTTCTTCAAGAATAATAGATTTTACCATAATTTTAGAAGAAGCTTCGGTAAGTGCCTGCTGATATACGGGATACAGCTCATCGGCACGCACTTCAATAGCATAGGTTACAAAAAGATAAGCTGCATACTTAATATCTGTTTTATCAAGATTGAATGCTTTCTGAAGATAACGGCAGGCCTTAATATCCAATGAGTGAAGATACTGGCTTGTTGCTACAGGAGCCAGAAGTTCTGTACTTTCGTAAGTTTTGCAGAGTGCAGGATTTATTTTCCCGATCTGCTTTTTTAAATAATAAGCGTGGCGGTGTTCTTCAGCAGCATGTTTCAGCTGGATCTGAGAAACCAATGTTGGATGTTCACATTTTGATATTTTCCTTGCACCGGCATTTTCCATAAAAGAAAGTGTGTTGAGCCACCTGGCGTGGGTGTTTCCTTCCTGTACAATTTTTTTTAACAGAAGATGAAATTCCATAGATTTTTATTTTGATGTCAAAAGTAGTATATTGCCGGATGGTTATACTGTGCCAGTTTTGATATTATGGATAGTCCGGTTAAGATTCCCTACGAAAGTTTTATTAAAATTGATAGAAAATCAAAGACATCTATCTATTTACAAATTGCCAATCAGATGATCAACGCGATTCAGAGAGGTTTTCTACCTTTCGGAACCAAGCTTCCAGGGACAAGGACTTTCAGTGAAACGCTGGAAATCCATAGAAATACAGCAGTTGCGGTGTATGATGAACTGTCGGCTCAGGGCTGGACAGAGAGTTTTCCAAACAAAGGAACTTTTGTGATCGGAAAAGATCAGGAAAAACCTGTCAAATTGAATGATTTTAAACAGAATAACCTTCAAAATTACCCTGTTTCGACTGGTTTTTCATTTAAAACATCCAATATTCTGGATAATCCTTTTGAACATTCGGACTGTGAGTATGTCTTTAATGATGGGGTTCCGGATATCCGTTTAACCCAAATCGGACAGCATTCCCGGTTTTACAGTTCTATCCTGAAACGTAAATCTAATCAGAAAGCTTTAGGACATTATAATCATGACGGAAGTGAATTTTTTAAGGAACATTTATCCCAATACCTGAATCTTTCCCGTGGGCTTCCTATTTCCAAGAACAACCTGCTCATCACCCGAAGTACGGAAATGAGTATTTATATTGTTTCCGAGATTCTTCTTTCTGCTGGCGATACTGTATTGGTAGGAGCACTGAGCTATTTCTCCGTCAATATGATCTTTATGAAAGCTGGAGTTGATATTGTTTCTATTCCCATTGATGAGGAAGGAATTATAGTGGAAAGCGTACGGGAAGCTTGTAAAAAGCAGAAAATACGGATGCTCTATCTGACCCCTCATCACCACTATCCTACTACTGTTGCTTTGAGCGCTCAGAGAAGATTTGAGCTGTTAGAGCTTGCCAACGAATATGGATTTATTATCCTGGAAGACGACTATGATTATGAATTTCATTATGATAAAAGCCCTATTCTTCCGTTAGCCAGTGCTGATACGAATGGAATGGTAATCTATATTGGATCTTTCGGAAAATCTTTAGCTCCGGGATTCAGAACAGGATTTATTGTTGCGCCTGAGAATCTGATGACAGAAATGCGTAAATACCTTGGGATTATAGACCGTCAGGGTGATATTCTGATGGAAAGAGCGCTTGGAGAGATGATTGCAGAAGGAGAAATCAACCGTTATCTGAAGAAGTCTTTAAAAGTTTATCAGGAAAGGCGTGATTATTTTTCTGTTTTGCTGGAAGAGAATCTGGGTGATTTTATGACCTTCCAGAAACCTTCGGGCGGCCTTGCCATATGGATGGAATGGAATATTCCGCTGAATCTGATGCAGCTGAGCAGGAACTGTGCAAAAGACAATCTTTTTATTCCCAAAACATTGTTGTATCAGAATAAAGACCTTACAGCCATGCGTTTAGGATTTGGAGATCTTAATTTTGAAGAGATGAATAAAGGAATTGAGGTTTTCTCAAAAAATGTGAAGGAATTGATAGGTTGATTTATAATTAATTGCATATTTCTTGGTTGGAAAACGCAAGGGTGCAAATGAGATGAAGATAACTTGTTTTAAGGCGCGAGGATTTTATCTGCGACAAAATTGATACTGGATATATAATATAAGTAAAGAGGTTATTCAGAAGTGTCATTCTGAACGAAATGGAATGTAGTGAAGAATCTATTAACCTAAGTTATTAATGAGATTCTTCCTTCGTCAGAATGACAAAAGTCGGACTATTACCCTTTGAGATAACCTCTTATCTTTATTAATGATGAGAAGGAAAAATCACTTTATTTTTCTTGTGTTTGGGTTTCTTTTTTTTCTTATTCAAATACATAATAAAGCCGGTAATCGGTAGTGATAAAGTGATAATGGCTGCCAGAAAATAAATAATTCTGGTAGTCAGTCCCAGGATGCTTCCGGTGTGAAGATCATAATTTCTTTCTCTTAATGCAGTTCCATATCCGATATTTTTGTTTTTATACGATTGAGATTTTAAAACTTCTCCTGAATACTGATCAAAATTAAAATGTTCATTCCTGTATTGCCTTCCATCATACGTTAGCTCAGCATAATAGGCTCCTTCTTCCGATCTCGGAAAATTCACAAGGGCTGATTTCTTGTCTTTCAATCCTTTTTCCATGGTATTTCCAATCAGATTGAGAATATTTTCACGGTTTGAAAATTCTTCGGAAGGAATTATACTTTTGGCTTTCTTTTCTGTGGGCGTATTTCCATTTAACGTATTTTTTATCCATTGGTCTGCATCTTCAAAGCTCCATATCAATGCAGAATACGAAATAATAAGTAAGGGAATCACGGAATAGAAGCCTAAGACATTGTGAATATCATAGTTAATTCTTTTCCAGTTGGCCGATGTTTTAATGAAAAACATTCCTTTCAGCATGGCTTTACTCATTTTTCGGGGATACCATATCACAAGCCCGGATAAAAGGATTACGGCAAATATCAATGTAGAATAACCGGTGATTGTTTTTCCAATTTTTTCTCCCAGCAGAAGCCTTCGGTGAAGATCCAACACAATTTCAAGGAAATCCTTTTTAGCATCTTCTACTTCCTGTACTTTTCCGGTATAAGGATCTACGTAAATTCGATAATAATAAAGATAAGTTCCCCAATACGTCCATGCTTCTTTATCCATCTTAAGAGTACGGAACACGTAGGTTCGTGAAGGATCGGAAGACATCACTACTCTTTTGACCTTTAAACCTTGGGGAAGTGCTTTTTCTGCTTTTTCCGTAAGTTCAGACAATGAAAGTTTCTTTCTTCCGATGTTTTCAACGTAATATCTGTTGGGATGAACAAAGTGTTTTAATTCTTCTTCAAAAGCCAGTATACATCCTGTAGCAGCCATAATAACAACTATAAGCCCGGACGTTAGTCCGAGCCATAGATGTAACTGATAGGCAATTTTTCTAAACTTCAGATTCATTCTTAAAATTTAAAGCTTACCTCAGCAACAAAATTGCGAGGCATCTGAGCGACTATCACTCCCTGCCCTGCAAAATATTGCACATTGCCCAGGTTATTCATTTTAAATCCTAATCGGTATCTTTCTTTTTCAAGAGAAATGGAAGCATTCACTAAAGTATAAGCCGGGAATGCAAACTGTCCGGTAACGGTTTTATTTCCGGTAATTTGTTTTCCAACATGGTTGACTCCGAAACCAACTCCCAATCCCTGAAGTCCTTTGATTGGAAGGATATAACTGATCCAGGAATTGAATACATTCGCCGGACCTGCAGATTCCGGACGACGGCCATCTACAGCAGGGTCTGCTTTTTCAAATCTGCTGTGGTTATAGCTATATCCGGCCATAATGTTTAATCCCTGAACAGGATTCATGATGGTTTCAATTTCAATCCCTTTACTTCTTTGTTTTCCATCCTGAACAACAATATTGTATTCTTTTCCGTCACGGATTACACCGCTTCCTCTCTGGATATTATCCACAAGAATGTCATAGTATCCAACGGTGAAATTAATTTTGTTTCTCCAAAGATTTCCTTTAATTCCTACTTCCCACTGATTCGCCATCTGGGGTTTCATTTCTCCGCTGTAGTCTGTCAACTGCTGTGTAACAGGTGCTGTATAGCTGAAACCGTTCATATAATTACCATAAGCAGATAACTGGTCTTTAAGAATCTGGTATACAATTCCCACTTTAGGAGACCATGCAGTCTGCTTGAAGTCATCTTTACGTTTGTTATCATTTAAATTCAGCTGTCCTTTACTTTCATAATGATCCATACGTAAGCTTAAAAGCGTAATCAAACGGTCAGTAATATAAGTAACGTTTGAAATATAGGCTCCATAAAGGTTGGATGCAGAGTTATTTCTCACCAAAGGAGCTGTGGAAGTCTGTATTTTCTGCAGGACAAGATCTCTGGTGATATTGGCGTAACCTGCTAAAGTCTGCCCGTTGATATTGTCATATACCACAATTGGGGAATGGTTGTTGTTGATGGTCTGATTCAGATAATCTAATCCGATCAGCACTTTATTTTTAATGTTTCCGATTTTAAATTCTCCGTTAAAATTCTGCTGAATACTTGTAGAGGAAGCTTCTGAATTCTGCCACTGTACGTTGCGTTCCAGCAAAGCATCACTGGTTGTCCCTCTGATAAACTGATATTGATATAATCCTTCCGTTTTTCTGAAGTTTCTGGAAAGCAATGTCTGTGAAGTCCATTGATCTGAAATTTTATAATTCGCCTCAGCTTTTACATTGATAGATGGTGCTTTTAAAGTAATATCATTATTGGAATAAGATTTTTTCCAGTCGAAACCCAGTTCGTCCGGATTATGAGCGAAATAAGCTCTTGTTCTCGGAAGGAAAATAATCGGAGTATTGGTTCCTTCATAATTGTAAATTTGTGCGCCTAAGTTAAATTTCAATCTGTCATTAACCTGATAGCTTACAGTAGGTGCTACAAAGAACGATTTTCTGAATTCAGAATCTCTGAATCCGTTCTGATACTGATAAGCGGCATTCAAACGGAACAGCATATTTCGGGATTCTGTCATCGGACCGTAAACATCAGCTGTCACACGGTTCAGGTTATAGCTTCCCATGAGATAAGAGGCTTCTCCTCCGAAATAATCTTTCGGTTTTTTGGTCACCAGATTAATTAAACCTCCGAAAGATGTTACAGCTCCTCCATACAAGGTTCCTGAAGGTCCTTTGATCACTTCCAGACGTTCAATATCAGAAGGATCTATCTCGCCGTTGGTGGTTGCAGGAACACCGTCTACCATAGAGACTTTGGTAGGAAAACCTCTAAGGCTGTAGTAGAAACTTCCATCTCCTGAACCTCTTCCCGGGCTACCCTGCATTTTTACCATCCCCGGAACATTTTTCAATACTTCCGAAATATCATAAGTAAGCTGTTCCTTCATGATCTGTTGGTTGATGCTTGTGTAAGCCTGTGGATTTTCAAGCACCTTCAAAGGCATTTTAGCTACAGAAGTGCTGTCTTTATCCAAAAATTTATTTCTGCTCACTGCATATACGGTAATTCCCTCAATTACATTATTGTGTAGCGGGGCGTAGATCGCAGGGATTTCATAGACATCTTTCTGAATGTGGATAGGTTCTCTCATCAGTTCAATGTCATTTAAAACCACCTGAAGCGTATATTCTCCAGGTGGCACATTTTCAAAGTAATATTCTCCTAAATTATTGGTTTTTGCCTGATAAGACGTGTTGACAAGTCTTAAAACAGCGTTTTTTACCGGTGCTTTTTCAGACAGCATGATCTTGCCATGAATTCTGTCGCCCTGCTGTGCAGAAAGCGGGTTTGAAGATAAAGCAAGACCAAGAAGTAATATAAGGGTTTTAGATGTTTTCATGCTGCAAGTTTTGTAACAGGGGGTAATTTATTTTACCGTTTTGTGATAACGGGAATGATTCTATACGTTCTGTGCGTATATATTGGGGGTTGATGCGCAGTTTATTTTTAATGGTTTCGGTAATGATCTGAGGATCTATTTCCGGATTGTCATACAACACCACTATTTTTTTATCATGGGTATTCAGACATACGAAGGTATTGCCCTGCATTTCATTTTTAAGAATAAATTCTACCTCATCGAGATTAAGACGTATTCCGAAAAGTTTCATGATGCGTTTTATTCTTCCGGTGATGTAATAAATTCCGTTCTCCCCTTTTCTGGCGGTATCTCCGGTATGCAGTACGGAAGGCTGATCATACGTAGCAAGATCCTCCAGTGTATTGGCATACCCTCCGAAAATACTTACGTGAGAAAAAAGTAGTTCATCCGTTTCAGGATCAATTTTGAAGCTTCCTCTTTCCACCACATTTCCGATTGATGTTTCTTCTTCCAGCAATCCTTCTGTAGTAAGATAGGCCATTCTTCCTCCTGCTTCCGTTTGTCCGTATTGGGCAAAGAATTCTTTTTTAAATTCATGACAATAAGAGAAAATAGTTTTTCTCAGCTCAGCATTGATTACGCCTCCGGTATGGGTAAAATATCTCAAGCTTGGAGAATCTTTTCTGAAAAATCCTATTCTGTTCAAATTTTCATAGAGGAAAGGCACTCCACCCAAAGTACTGTAGCCGTACTCTTCCATTTCGTCCCAGAATGCTTTCTGCATAATGTCTTTATCCGTACAGACCATTCTTCCGGCACGCATACAGTTCGTGGTAAAAATAGAGAATCCATACACAAAGTTGATCGGAACGTTTAAAGGAACTACATCTGTTCCCTGAATCGGCATGTACTGAAGGATGCTCAATGCGTTCTGGTAAAGACTTTCATCAGATAACTTAACCAGTTTCGGAACACCTGTTGTGCCTGAAGTACTCAAAAGGATTTTAATGTCAGGATGAATCGTAATTTCACTTTTATAATCATCTTTTGCAAAGATGCTGATGTTGTCTGAGAATGCTTTCAGACTGTATCCTTCAATGGCATCTCTTTGTGGATCAAAAATGTATTTTGGACGGTATTCCGCCTCAATACGTTCTTTGAATTCCTCGTGCAGTTTCTGTCCCAGTAACGCAATCGTGTGTGCTGTTTCGTAAAAATTGAGGAGCACCTCAATACTGGGCAGCTGATTGTCATTATACAAAAAGAGCAGGCCTTTTTCTACAGGGTTTAAGCCTAAAGACCGGTACAGTGTTCCCACCGGTATTGTTGTACCGGTGGAAGCATCTGTAAACGCCAGGTTCTTATTGGCAATTACATTTTCTAAAATTTTCATAGGCTTAGTTTTCTACGAATATTTCGTATTTTTTCATTTTTTCGCGAATCTTCCCTACGGTTCCCATCTCAAGAATATCATTAAAATCAAATTTGATCTGATAAAACTGTTCAAGCGCTTCTACGATAAGAAGATGAGACATAGAATCCCATTCCGGGATTTCCTGATACGTTAGTTTTTCATCTACCAATTCTTTTTTTATGGCGATGGCAGAGGCAATAATTTCATAAAATTCTTCTGTAGTGTTCATTTTAAATTTTTATAGTTTTCCATTTTCCATTTTTAAAAATCATGAGGAATAGTACAGCCAAAACAATTTCCGAAGAAACGATAGCGGTAAATATTCCTCTCAGTTCCCACTGAAATCTTACTCCTAAGAGATAAGCCAACGGAAGCTGAATCACATAAAACATCACGAGGTACAGCAGTGTAACCTGCAGAATGTTTCCGGCCGCATTCAGAGCACGGCTGATCACCATGGTAAATCCTAACAGCAGATACGCCATAGAAACCACATGGATGTATTGAACCGCATATCTTGCGACTTCCGGTTCTGTAGTAAAAAATTTCACCACATATTCAGCAGCAATCTGCCAGAATAAGGCTACGAGTACCAGATACGTCATGTTGATAGTTCCTGCTCTCCAGACTGTTTTTTCGGCACGTTCAGGTTCTCCGGCACCCAGATTCTGACCTGTAAGAACGCCTGCTGCATTTCCTATTCCCCAGGCAGGCATTGTGGCTACGGAAGCAATACGCTGGGCAATAATATATCCTGCAAGAGCTGTAGTTCCGAAAGTGGAGATAATCTTCACCATAATCAGCCAGCTGGATGTGGGGATGATATATTGAACCAACCCTCCAAAAGCAATTTTCAGAATCTTCTGCAGTAACGGAATATCAAGCTGGAAAGGAACTCTGATGCTGATGCTGGTTTTACCAGAGATAAAAATAAATGCCTGGTATAAGACTCCTAGCAATCTTGATAAAACTGTAGCATACGCCAATCCCATCAATCCAAAAGCAGGAATAAATCCTAATCCGAAAACAAAGATCACTGCAAAAATGATATTGGAAATATGGCAGATCCAAAGTGATTTCATGGCAATATCAGCGTCACCAGCTCCTCTGAAAAGTCCATTGACAGAAAGACGAAGAATCACAAGCCCGATACTCAGAAAGACCAGTCTTGAGAAAGAAATCCCATCTGTTACCGTACTGGCATTGATTCCCAGAAAATCCACAATTTCTGATGCGAAAAAGCAGGAAACTCCACCAATAAGCACTGCAAAAAGCAGAGCCAGCAAGATGATGTATTGAGCGGTTCTGCCCATTCCTTCTTTATCTTTTTCGCCCGCTCTTCTGGCCGTAAGGGTTGCTGCTGCAATTCCCAAACCTACTGCAATGGCATAAGCGAAGTTGATGTAGTTATCTGTAATTCCCACAAGCCCCAGAACCTTGTCTCCTAATTTTGCAATAATCAATAGATTGACGCTCACAAAAACAGATTCCATGACAAGTTCCATTACCATGGGAATGGCAAGACTAAAGATGGAACGGTTGATACTTCCGGAAGTCAGTTCAACTTTCTTTCCGGCTATGGCTCCATAGGTGAAAACCGCTCCTTCTTTTAGGATATGCAGGAATTTCCTCATACTGCTGCTACTGAGTTTTTATTGGCAATCTGATACAGTGGATTAGGTAGTGCTCCGTCTTTTCTCGGAATGGCAAATGCCTTATTTTCGCTGTAACCGTTATTTTTCAGACGCAGACTGTTGATATAGAATCTTTTGAAAGCCGGCACATACAGGTCATACTTTTCGTAACGTTCCTGAAGGTGGGTATTCTCAGCTTTATAATTTTCTACACAGTTGTGAACC
This sequence comes from Chryseobacterium sp. FG46, assembly GCF_057809135.1. Taxonomy (NCBI): domain Bacteria; kingdom Pseudomonadati; phylum Bacteroidota; class Flavobacteriia; order Flavobacteriales; family Weeksellaceae; genus Chryseobacterium; species Chryseobacterium sp. FG46. The sequence goes on from NZ_JBMDJJ010000027.1 coordinate 40,808, forward strand.
AGTTCCCAGAACGTCTCTTCATTAAAGTTGGAATACGTATGTAAAGCATTCGACAGATATCTGAAGAAAGCGTCAAAAACTCCAAGTAAAATAAATAATGGAATGTTTTCTTTGTTGGAAGACTGGATCAAACCATCTGCAAGGTGTGCAGGAAGTTTTTCTCTGGCTTCTGTAGTAAGTACAATATCATCCACAAAGTCTTTGATGACAATTCTCTTCGGAACTCCATTTTTCAAAACAACCATAATATTTTCCCCATGAGGCGTTACACATAATGAATGCGTGTAATAGATATGTAGCAAAGGAGTAAGATAAGCATCAAGGTAGCTTTCAATCCATTCTTTGATACTCACTCCTGCTTTTTCTGCGAATGCCTGAACCAATGGAACTCCACTTTCGTCTACGTACAGTAAAGAAGCCATCGTCACCATCTGTTCATCCTCTTTCAGATAGTTTTCAGCACTTTCTCTCCATAATGCGCCAAGGAATTCATTATATTGGTAAGGTACACTGGCAATAGCCCCATATTGTGGATGCAAATAGGTGATGGCCGCTTCTTCTCCCAGGAAAATAGTTTCTTTATTCTCTAAATAAGCGTCATCTTTAATTAAGCCTTTTACCCAGTCTGTAATGGCCGGAGCAATTTTCATCTGCTTAGGGGATAATCCTCTGATATTTCCTGTGCTCAGAATAGAAACCGCTGTTTTCAGGTATCTCTTTTTAGGATGATCTGCATTGAATAAAGTACGGATACTCTGCTGCGGACTGTATGTATCATTACCCTCACCCAATTGAATTAAAAGTCCGGAAGCAATATCTCCGGCAAAATGAATCTGAAGCTTATGCTCCCACTGCCATGGATGTACTGGGATAAAGTGATAATCTTCAACAATCTTTCCTTCACTTATCAGTTTTTGTTTAAAATCATTGTACAGCAAATCTCCTATTTCGGAACGGTAAAACTCGTCTCTGTTAATATGTTCCAAAGACTGGAATGATGATCTGCTTTTATGAGAAGCCAGCCAGATCACTTTTAAATTTTCATCGGCTTCAGGGGCAAATGTTTTAAGATCTCTTGGAGAAAAACCTAACCGGCTTTTGTTCACAATGACCCATGGATGTCCTGTCATATTGTGCTCTACAGTTTGATAATCCGCATCAGCAAGCTCTTTTGAAGACATCACTCCTCTTGATAAGATTAAAGCATCACAATACAGCGTATGCAGTAATTCTTCCGTGTATCTTGCAATGGTATAAGGATCTAAGTCAAAAACAGTCTGCATTTCCAGAAAGAAAGCCGCTACATCTACAGAAGACAAATCTTCACCGTTTTCTGTTTTTGTAATGCTGTCTTTATCAATATGCCAGTAATCCATCATTCTTTCCTGTCCGCGGAAGCTGTACGAAATATTTTCAAATCCTGTTTCAAGTTTGAAAGCAGTATATCCGTCTTTATTTTCAAAGGTTACCACAGGTTTTAGAAGCTCTTCGTGCATCAGTTCTGCGATGGTTTTGGCCATTAGGTTTCTGTTAGCCTGATTCCAGTTTTCCTGGCTTACTGTATTTTTTAAGTTGGTGTTCATTTTTTAATTAAATTTTGGCAGTTGGTAAATCAGCATATTTTTCTACATCGAAATCCTGGAAAGCAATTTTCTTTTCAATTGTATAATGCTCTCTTCCCAGAATATCATTGATGATATAGGAATTACGGTATGCAGCCATTCCCAGATCCGTAGAAATGTAGCTGTGGGTATGAACTTCAGCATGAAGCACATAGATTTCGCCTCCGTTGTGGTCTATTGAATAATTTCTGTTGACATCAAACAATCCACTGGAATCTCTTTTTATTCTATCCTGAATATTTTTCAAGAATGCAGGCTCGTGATAGCGGTATCCTGTTCCCAGAATCAGATAATCAGCTTCCTGATCATAAGGGACTTCCTGTTCCAGTTGGGTAAATTCAAGATTGATGAAGTCCGGATTACTGTTGTCTACTCTGTTCAGCTGGCTGTTAGGAATAATTTTAAGATTAGGATCAGCATTGTCGATATTCAGATCATAAATAAAATCGTAGATATCATTGATCAGGTCGTAATTGATTCCTTTAAACTGAGCTTGCTGCTTGCTTAAAATGGTTTTCCTTGCAGATTCGCTTCTGTTGTAGAAATATTCAACATAATCAGGAGAAGTAAGTTCCAGCGTCAACTTAGAATATTCCATAGGGAAAAATCTGTCCGGACGGGAATACCATCCCAGTTGTGTTTCTTCATTCCTGTTTTGAAGAAGATCATAAAAAACTTCTGCTGAACTCTGGCCAGAACCGATAATTGCTATTTTTTTGCCCTGAGACAAAAGTTCTTCTTTTCTATACAGATAAGAACTTGTATGAATAACACGGGAATCATCCTTCGGAATGAAAGAAGGAATATGAGGCTGTGTCCCTGTTCCTAAAATCAGTCTTTCCGTTTTGAAAACCGTAGTTTCTTTGGTTTTGGTGTGAATCGTAGTTACATGATATAAACCATCTTCATAAGTAATATCCACTACCTGAGTAGAAAAACGGCATTGTGGAAGCTGTTGAATGACCCATTGGCAGTAACGGTTGTATTCTTTTCTCGGAATGAAAAAATCTTCTCTGATAAAAAACTTATACAGTCTTCCGGTTTCTTTCAAATAATTCAAAAGGCTTAAAGGATTCGTAGGATCAGCCATGGAAACGCAGTCACATAAAAATGGGGTCTGCAGGGTTACATGGTCAATCATCAGTCCCGGGTGCCAGTCGAAACCATCTCTCTGGTCCAGGAAAAGGGTTTTCAGTTCTGAAATCGGATTGGATAATGCGGCAAGTCCCAGATTGAAAGGACCTATACCTATGCCTATTACATTGTATACGGCTTCGTTAGTCATTTTTTGTGATGTTTGTGGTGATTTGTACCTCTTTATTCTGCGGGAATTTTTCCCAGTACCATTCTCGGTAACAGAAGTTCAGATTGGCTTTTTTATGAGGCATTTCTATTACTTTATCTACTTTGAAGCCTACATGAGCTTTGTTCATCATAGACGCAAGAGAGTCTACAGATCCTTCTCCTACCATTTTTCCTACCTGTGGCTGTGCAAAAACATAATCAACCATAGATTGAGTGGATGGAGATACAAATTTCTTTTTAGGATCAGTAGGTGCTATGAACTGGTGCGTTCCGTAATCTGTAGGCAGCACTTCGTAATAATTGCCTACGATATCTCTGCAAGCCCAATATACCTCAATATTACAGGAAGGTTCATCATTTCCTGCGATGATATAACTGTGCGCTTCATCACTTGGAAGCATCAGTCTGTAATACGTTTCCAGTTCATCAATAGGCCAGTTCATCTGCCAGATTTTTACAGCATGTTCACGGTTGAACCATTCGTGAAGCATTTCAAGGTCATTTTCCAAATCTATAGGACGCATACTCATGGTCACATCTTCTTTCTGGAAGTATCTTTTAAAGAAAACTTCTGTTCCCTGTGGATTGATTAACTGATCCGAGAAGAAATGTTTGTGAAGAAGGTTCGGAACTTGAGCATAAGAAATTGAAGAAGCATTCACACCTCCATCCACATCAGCAACTGCCGACTGAAGGTTTGATTTTACAGCCCAATATCTTTGATTCAATGCATAATCCGTTAACGATGAAGGTTCAGTTTCATGGAGGTTTTCAAATTCTCTGTACAGAATATGGATCAGTCTTCTTTCTTTTACCAATCCTGATTTACCTATTGAAGCAATCAGTGCGCTCAGGTTACTGACCAGAAGATGGTGGGAAATAATGTCCAGAAGACGCTCATCTCTGATGAAAAGATCTTCGATTTCAGGATAATTTTTGACCAGAGATTCATATTTTCCTTTGAAGCTTTCTTTGATCAGATAACCTTGCCCGTCTCTTACATAAATAGACTCAGGAAGAAGTTGATTATCCAGCTGAACAAGCAGATTCTGCTGATGAACTTCCGGCGCCATGCCTAATTGATCGTACAACCTGTTTAAGGGCGAAAGTAACAGATTTACATACTTTTCAAACCACATAATAGCTGCTTTTTCTGTATCTAGCCCCATTTGATTGGCTACATTTTTAAAGAAATGAGTCGTAAAATTGAAACCATCTGTAGATTCATCCTGGCAAAGTCTTGCTAATAAAATAACTTTATCTCCATTGGAAAAAGGATTTTCACGGAGCAGTATATTCAGGCTGTCCATATTTTTTCCTTTATAATTAACGCTTAATGTGGAAGGTTCCAGCAATAATTTAAAATTCGGGAAATTTTGTTCAAATGATGCTTTTTGATGCTGCCACCAGATGGCAGAAGCGTATCCTCTGTTGAGATCTTTTAAACTGTTGGTTCTCACAGAACCTGTCATTAAAACATGTAGGGAAAATTTCAACATCCAGCTGAAATCCGGATTGTATACCGTTCTTATGGAAGATGTTGCATAAAAATCATCTCCCAATGGCCCGATGTGAATGATTTTTCCGGAACCGAGCATTTCAGGATATTCTTCTGTTGATAAAAGATACTGTGCTTCCCAGGGATGGCATGGAACGATATAAAAATCATTGATGTTTTCAAAATCATAACTTTCCGGTATGGATACCCATTTTTGGAAGATCTCTTTGGCCGAAATCCCCGGAAGAGATTTTTCCGTGATGCAGTCTTTATGAATCAGGAAATAATCCAGCTGAAAACCTTTTCTGAATTCAGGACCATATAAAAGCTGTTCTTCCTCGGAGAATCCCATTCTTGATTTGGTGAAAGGATGCAGATTGTGTCCCGCAGGAAGCATTTGCTCAGATTCCAGGAAAGAATAGGTTAAAAGCTGATCATCCTGAAGACAGGCTTCTGTTGTCAGTTCCAGATTTCTTAAGCTGCTCTGAATTCTTTCTACAAAGTTTCTGAATCCTGTTTCATTGGTTGTATCCGAAAACTCTTTGTACACCAGCTCAGTCAGTTTTTCATTATTAACTTCAAAAACTTCTTGATTTTGGTGGTCTACCGCCCACAAAACAGGTCCGTATTCATGAAAAAGAGTTTCGGAACGATAAGAAACCGGAGCAAATAAAAACAGTCCGCTTTTCTTCATTTCAAATCTCATAAACAGTGAATAATCGCTGTTCTGGAGAGCTTTTGCTGTGAGAAGATCATATTTCGAAACTCCCTGATAGAATTTTCCGTTTCCCAGTTCTCTCAGCATTCCGTTCAGCAGAATTCTGAAAGTAATTTCCCGGGCTTTTTCTCCTGTTTTATTTTTCTGAATTAAAGTCTTTTCCATATTTTTTGATTGTGGTGAGAATTTGATGAATGTCTTCAGTCGTAGTAATAGGGTTCAGGAATGTAAACTTCAGATAGAAGTTCCCATCCACTTTTGTACTTGCTACAAGGATTTCTCCGCTGTAGAACAGTTTCATCTTGATGTACTGATTCAGGGCATTCGGATCACCGATTTCCGGATTTATGTATCTGAAAACAAGAACACTTAAGTCAGAATCTGAAAGAAGCTCAAAGTCTGCATCTTCAGTAATCATTGCAGCGGCATCTTTGGTAAGATCAATCACGGTGTCTGTGTATTCTGCCAACTGTTCTTTCCCCATCATTCTTATGGTAAACCAAAGCTTTAAAGCATCAAATCTTCGCGTACTCTGGGTAATGGATTTATTGATCTGTGCCGGAATTTCCTCTTCGTCCATTTCTTTCGGATTCAGATAATCAGCATGATGTTTAAGAATCAGCAATTCTTTTTTATTTTTAACAATAAAAGCACTGCTGCTGATGGGCTGGAAGAATGATTTGTGGTAATCAATCGTTACGGAATCTGCCCTTTCAATCCCATTGATCAGATCTCGGTATTTTTCACTTAATAATAAAGCGCAACCATACGCTGCATCTACGTGCATCCAGATATTATAATGCTCTGCAATATTGGCGATATCTTCCAGGGGATCAATGTTTCCAAAATCTGTAGTTCCCGCTGTCGCCACGATTCCAATAGGAATATTTCCTAACTGCTCTTCTCTTTTAATATATTTTTTCAAAAGAGAGATATCCATACGGAATCTTTCATCAGTAGGAACTTTAACAATACTTTTCTCGCCCAATCCCATAATAGAAGCGTTTTTCAGATTACTGAAGTGAGATTTATCCGAAACAAATATTCTGAAACGGCTTGCCTCCACTGGAAGACCATCCATTTTAATATTGTGGTTATATCTTTTCTGAGAAAAGCAGTCACGCATCATCACCAATCCCATTAAGTTGCTCTGCGAGCCTCCTGCCGTGAAAACGCCATCGCTTTCGTTCGTATTATATCCGATCTGACCTGCAGTCCAGTCAATGAGTTTTCTTTCCATAAAGGTTCCTCCTGCGCTCTGATCATAAGTATCCTGTGATGAATTGATAGCACTTACAAGAATTTCTCCTGCCAATGCCGGGATTACTACAGGACAGTTAAGGTGCGCCACATATTGCGGAAGATGAAAAGCTGTGGCATGTTTTACATAGATTTCATCTACTTCTGCCAGAAGCTCATTATAATTGGAAAGTTTTTGATTAAGGTCGATCTGTTGTACCATTCCTTTCATTGTTTTAGCTTCTATACCACTGAAAGGCTTGTTGTTTCTGTACAGGAATTCCTGAACGAGGTCTAAAGTACTGTTGACAGCATTACGATAATGATCATAATTGTCAGGATGAAAAATATTCCCGAAATCCTCCGAAATGTGAGGTGAAGTGGTACTTGCTAGCTCTTCAAGGGATATTAAATTGTTGTTCATAAAAGTTTTGTAATGTGATTTTTTAAATCTGTGAATTGTTGTGGTTTTTTTGATATATTATTTTATATACCTGATAGTCAGTTTTTTAAATTTTACATTTTTTATTATATTTTATTTGGTGATTGCATAATTATTACTAAATTTGACCCTGTTATTATTATTTAGAATAATTAAAAACAAAGATATAAATTATTAGTTAACACCAAATTTATTTTTAATGAATTCTACAGAAATTTTAGATAAAGACTGTTCAACAGCGGTAAAACTGCTTCCTACGGTCATAAAAGTCACCTCTCAGGAAAGAAGAATGATAAAAGATGCGGCGCTGCATCTTCAGAAAAAGTATGACACCTATGAAAACCGTGATTTTATAAAGCATGTACATCAGCTGGCTTCTTATTTCTTACCGGAGAGAATTTTAAATATAGCGGCTGATTTTGCAAGTGACTTTTCAAAAAATCAGTATGGTGCACTCATCTTTACCGGATTAATGGACATCGATCAGGAGAATATAGGTTCTACGCCTTCCAACTGGCAGTCGGCAGATTATTCAAAATTCAATTTATATGGTTTTGCCTGTGCGCTTATTCATGGTGCACTTCCTTCAAAGCCTGTACAATATTATTCACAGCGTAAAGGAGGCGGACTGATCCATGCCATTATTCCTGATGAAAAAATGAAGGAAACACAGACCGGATCAGGGTCTTCTACAGATTTGTATGTACATACGGAAGATGCTTTTCTGAAACATCAGGCCGATTTTTTAAGCTTTATGTATGTGCGAAATGAGGAACAGGTTCCTTCTACTCTATATTCAATCCGTTCTCATGAATCTATCGGAGAAAAATACAGACCTCTTTTTGAACCAATTTATAAAATCCCGAAAGATGCCAATCTGGAAACAGGAAATAGTGAAGAAGAGACCTTGGATTCTGTTTTGTATGGTAATTACAGCCTTCCGTTTATGCGATTTGATGCTGCCGAACAGCTTTTCAATCCCAGCATAAGACAGTCAGATGAAGCGCAGAATACGCTGCATGAGTTCTGGGAGGAAGCCCGACATTTAATTTACTCAGGATTTACGCCTCAGGCTGGAGATGTTATACTGGTCAATAATCATTTATGCGCTCACGGAAGATCGGCTTTCCGGGCAGGAGTAAGAAAAATAAACGGCATTGAACAGCCGTGTGAAAGAAGAATCATGCTTCGTATGATGAGTAAAGTAAGCCTTATTGATATGAGAGCACACACGCTTACAGAAGATCCATTCTTCGTTATAGAAGAACATTTGGGTAAAAACTTTCAACACTTTTAAAATGCTGACCTGTTAGCATTTTTGAACATTCAATCAATTTAAATCCTTTTTGAGCAGTACTCAAAAAGGATTTTTTTATTTGGTTTTCACTTCATTGATCCTTGTCAAGGTTTAAAACCTTGACAAGTGTTAACGGATACAAGGTATTAAGTTTATAATTTTACTGTTTAAAAAACCTGTCAAACAAAGACAACTGTTCAGACAATGATCTGCTCCAGTATTCGGTAACATGTCCTCCCAAAGATTCTGTGTAGAGATGCTGGATCTTCATTTCTGTCAGTTTTTTATGAAAATTTCTGTTCATATTAATCATCTGGATGTCTTCTGTACCGCAATCGAAAATATACTGCTGCCCTGCTTCTGCCATCTGCTTTATTTTACTGTCGGTAAGGAAATTGGGGTTGATAGATTCCAGTGGTCCAAGTACTTTATTTACCATATATTTCTGATACCCTTCTCCGAATGAATTGAAATCCAATGCTCCGCAAGAACTTCCTACAATACCAAAAGTTTTATTATAAGTAACTCCGATATTGGTGGCTCCATAGCCTCCCATACTCCATCCCAAAATTCCACGGAATTTTTTCTCTGCTTTCACAGGATAATTTTTATCAATGAATTCTACCAGTTCTTTTCCGATAAAGGTTTGATATTGTGAATCCTTAACGATTGGACTGTCCACATACCACGAACTGTAATTTCCATCCGGAAGTACATAGATTGTTTTCAATTCCTGTGCTTTTTTTACCAGATCCGGAATATCCTGCTTAATGATTCTGTCCGGATTGCCACTGAAACCGTGAAGAATATAAACAGACGGATACTTCGTATTAGGCTGAAGATTGGGAGTGATGATTACTGTTTTGATTTTTTTATTCATTTTCGGACTGAAAATTTCCTGATGAATAATTTTTTGTGCGGATAACTGTACAAATGCAGTCAGTACAAATAGAATGTTGATGAGCTTCTTCATGCTGAAAAATGTTTAATTAATGATAATCACAGGTTTCACATTGTAAAACATATAATGTACCAATGATCTTTTGTCAGAACAAAATTGCAGCAGAAAAAGAGAAAAAGCCTCAACATATGTTGAAGCTTTTATTAATTTATTTTCAGGTTAAATTCAAAAATATCAGTTGATTTCCTTTCTGATCCGGCTTAGTTGCGTGGGTGTTATTCCAAGATAAGAAGCAATGTGATGCTGTTTTAGTCGATTATAAAGTGATGTATTTTCAAGCAATTGCAGATACCTCTTTTTTGCAGTTTCGTATTTGAGGGAAACTTCTAAAGGTTCTTTTTTTACTACCCAGTTTTTTTCCAGATAATATAGATGAAAAAGAGCCAGATCATGGTGTTTTTCCAGCAATTCACGGTAGGCTTTTGCAGAATATTGTATCACCGAGCAGTCTTCCAGTGCAATAATAGTGAAATCGCTGGGTTCATTTTTAATAATAGCTGCTGTAGAAGCTACGAAGTTGTTTTCTTCAAAGAAGATTTTATAAACATTGTTTCCAAGCTCATCTACTGTGTAATAGCCAATCAGTCCTGACTTTAGAAAGTAATAATATCTGGCCATAGAACCAGATTCCAGCAGAAGATCATTCTTATGATAGTATTCTTCTGTACAGATATCCAATACATCTTTAATCGTTTCTTCGGATAAAGGATAATACTGATTAATATGTTTTACAAATTCTGAATGGTTCATTTTGGTATTTAGAAGATATAAAGAATTGTATTACATAATCATCTGTGAAAATCTGTGTAATCAGTGGTTAAATACAATCTTTCTATTTTGAAGAAAATTAATCCAATACTTTTTTCATCATCAGATCCGTCTGTTCTTCTTCCCCAAGCCTGAAAACATGCTTATCAAACTCAACGAATCCATTCTTTCTGTAAAATTGTAAAGCTCTCAGGTTTTTTTCCCAAACCCCAAGCCATAAGTATGATTTACCAAGCTGCTCAGCTGTTTCCAAAGCCTGGTTATAAAGAAGCTGGCCCATTTTTTTACCGTGATGGCTTTTCTTTACATAGATTCTTTCAATTTCCAGGCTGGTATCATCCTGAAGTTCTGTCTGGGCGCTGCCGGTATTTACTTTCAGATAACCTACGGGATTGTCTTCTTCCCAGGCAATATAGAAATGGGAATCTGGATTATTGAGTTCAGATTTTATCTTTTCAGTATTAAAACTTTCTTCCAGATATTTTTTCATGGCCTCCTCTGTATTATCTTCTGCAAAAGTTTCAGAAAATGTTTGTATCCCTAAACTTTGTACAATTTCCAGGTCTTCAGCCGATGCTTTGTTAATAATGATTGAGCTCATGATGGTAAGAATAAATGTTATGAGAAAAGAATTTCTTTAAATGCTTCAGAAGCCAGGTGCACCTGTACACTCCAGTCGTCTGCGGCATCACTTCCGGCATCATCAGAAATATATTTCAGACATAGAAACGGAATATTTTCCTTTTGGGCAATCAATGCTAACGGATAGGCTTCCATGTCTACAATATTATAATCGGTTTCGGAGTGGTTCATTTCAAAACTGTCACCACTTCCACAGATTCCTTCTTTCAGGGTATCCATTTTAAGACCATATTCCAAAACAGGCGGAACTCCGGATAAAGGGGTCTCATAAAGTTGAAATCCCAGCCCTCTTACATCCATATCTCTCTGGATGAATTTTGTACAGCATACTACTTCTCCTTTGTGAAATCCTTTACTTCCTGCAGATCCTAAATTCACAATCAGTTTAGGTTTTCTTGTATGAATTTCTTTGGTTAATTCAATCGCTGCATTTACCTTCCCGATGCCTGTAATTAATTTATTTTTATCGTCAAACACAGTCCCCGCTTCGGAATCTAATGCAAAAACAAAAAGGGTGTCATCAATTGAATAATGAGTTTCGTTGTTAATTTTTATCATTGAGAAATCAGATTTATACAGCTGTTATCACTGTAATGCAAAGATACGAGACTCTATTCAATTAAAACCCCCAAAATAGTTTTATTTTGGGGGTTAAATATCTTAGATACTGCAGCCGTCTGCATCACAGGAAGCTCCGTTTTCGCCGGAAAGATCCTTAAACGGACTCACCGTTTCTTTATAAGTCTGTTGCAGTGCATTTTCAAAAACTTCTGCAGGCTGAGCACCGGAAACAGCATATTTACCATTCAGAACAAAGAAGGGAACTCCCGAAATACCATTGTTTCTTGCCTCCTGAATATCCTGATTCACTTCATCATCCAATTGATCCGTTGTAACAGCCTGTTTTGCTTCTTCCTTATCCATTCCTAAATTTTCGGCCAGCGCCACTAAAACCTCTGCATCTCCTACATTTTTCCCGTCAATAAAATGAGCAATAAATAATGCTTCTTCCATTTCATTGGATTTGTTGTACTTTTTGGCTAAATGAAGCAATTTGTGGGCACTGAAAGTATTGGTGATTAAAGTTTTTCCAAAATTAAAATCAATTCCGGCTCCCTTTCCCATTTCAGTTACCTGCCCAAGCATTTGGGCAGCCTGAGCTTCCGGGAATCCTTTTTTTTCTCTGAAATATTGTATCGTATCCTGAGTTTCTTTCGGATCTAAGCTTGGATCCAGCTGAAAACTCTTCCACTCCACTTCTACTTCATCTTTAAAAGGAAGCTTATTCAAAGCCTGCTCAAAATTATTTTTTCCGATATAGCAAAACGGACACATCACATCCGACCAGATTTCTATTTTCATTCTATTTAATTTTAAATCAAATTAACAGTGCAAAGATAGAGTATTTTATTTAATGTAACAAAAATTATTACAGTTTAAATCTAACTGGCTTTATGCTTTATTTACCTTTTTACAGAATAATAAATGAGCAACTAATGCAAGTACTCCAAATACAGTTCCTACAAAGCATACACCAGTCCATTGAGCTTTTTGCCAGGCGATAGAAGCCAGCCAGGTTCCCAATGAACCTCCTATGAAATAAGAAACCATATACACTGTATTCAGTCTGTTCACAGCGTTTGATTTAATCAGGAAATAATTGGTCTGATTCATAATGTGGCTTGACTGTACTCCCAGATCCACAAGAACTACTCCTATAATCAGTCCCCAATAGGTTTCTCCTGCAAAATAGGTAAAGCCCCAGCTTCCTATAACAATCAATAAAGAATACAGGATAATTCTATTAATATCCAGATACTTTTGCAATTTCCCCACTTTGGCTGCAGCTAAAGCGCCTACCGCTCCTGCCAATCCAAAACTACCTACTACAGATGAGCCGGCATTAAAAGGAGGCTTTTCCATGTGAAAAACCAGCGTGGTAAACAGAGCACACATTGATCCAAATGCCATAGCTCCACGGAAAGAAGCCAGCTGAAGAACAGGCTGTGTTTTCGCAAGCTGAGCAACAGAACGCATCAGTTCACTGTAGGTACCTTTAAAGTTAGGAGACATTTCAGGAAGCATTTTATACACAGCCAGCCAAACCAGAATCATCAGTCCTGCTGCAATACCAAACATGGCTCTCCACCCCCAAACCTCTCCTACAATTCCTCCTATAAAACGGGAAAGAAGAATTCCCAGCAATAACCCTGACATTACCAGCCCGATATTGGAAGATTTTTCTTTATCTGAAGAAAGTTCGGCCGCAATGGGTACAAACAGCTGCGGAATAACTGACGTAGCTCCAATCAATAAGCTTGCTGCGTATAACATCCACAACTGAGTCGCAAAAGTCATCCATAAAAGTGATCCAAAAACCAGAAACAGATCGATTAAAATTAATTTCTTTCGAAAAAATTTATCTCCCAACGGAACAATCAGCAGCAATCCCAATGCATACCCAATCTGGGTAAGTACAGATATTTTACTTGCAGCACTCTCAGAAACCTGAAGTTCTTCAGAAATGAGTGCCAATAAAGGCTGGTTATAATAATTATTGGCCACCACAAGTCCGGAAATAATAGCCATAAGCCAGATAACAGTCCGGGAAATACCATGGGAAGAACTCTCCTGCATTATATAAAGTTTTTATTTGATTTGAAAGCTGTCTGACAGCAGATTTTTAAGAGATCAAAGATAATCATTAAAAAAAGAATTAATCCGCTTCCTTTCTTTATCTTTTTATGAATAACGCAGGATTTTGAGATAAGTTGAGTGATTTCAGCATTCTGCCTGTTTGATTGTTTTTATGGATAATATATATTGACGAAAATCTTTTTGAATATTAGAAATATTAAGGAAATTTGTGGCATGAAAATCATTCCACTTAAAGAAGGCAATTTTTCGGCAAGCAAAACCAAAGACTTTACTCTTTTAACAGAAGAAAATTTCGATAAAACCGGAGGAATCAAAATGTCTGTCCAGCCGTTTCTCATTATTACTGAAAATGATTATATCCTTTTGGATGCTGGAATTGGGTGGAAAAACGAGTCTGGAAAAACTGTTGTTTCAGAAACTCTGGAAAGGGAAAATATCCGTCCCGAGCAAATCACAAAATTGTTGTTATCTCATCTTCATAAAGATCATATTGAAGGAGCTGTGAAAATTACAGAAAATGGTTTTGAAGCGGCTTTTCCAAATGCTCAGATTTATATCCAGAAACGGGAACTGGGCTTTGCGGTGGAAAATAAAGGAAATCCTTCATTTGACTTTGATCTATTGGAAAAACTTATTAAGCTTCCGAATATTACGTGGATGAATGAAGATCAGGGGAAAATTACTGATGAAATTTCCTATGAAGTGGTGGGCGGACACACTCCTTTCATGCAGGTTTTCTGGGTCAGAGACAATGAAGAAACAGTCTTCTATGGTGCTGATGATCTGCCACAGGCCTCTTATTTAAAATATCATTTAGCCTATAAAAGTGATTTTGATGGCAAAAAAGCAATGGAATTAAGGCTTAGATGGGAAAAAGAAGCAAAAGAAAACAACTGGAAGATTCTTTTATATCATGATCTGGATCAAGCTGTAATAGAAATTTAAATTCAGAAAAAATGGTTTAAATTTCATTAAACCATTTATAAATATCAAATTCAGAAAGAATATTCAGTTTTTTTCTGATCCTGTTTTTCCTGTTTTGTATTGCTTTTGGAGTTACAAAGATGCAGGTTGCAATCTCTTTAGTTGTCATATTAAGCTTAAGATAAATACAAAAGATTAATTCGGAATTTTTAAGGGAAGGCTGTATATCGGATAACTTTTTAAAAAAATCAGGATAAACCAGTCTGAATTTATTCAGGAGACGAGGAGAATTAGATTTGGCCAATGCCATTATCTCGTCTTGTACAAGAATCTTTTGTTTTAAATCCTCTAAGTTAGTTTCAGGGTTTCTATTTTTCATAATACTTTTTCATCTCTACTTATCTCAGATGCAATAAATTTTGCGCATCGCATAAAGTTTTTTATCTGATCAATCTGTTTCCTGATAAGGTAATATCGTGAACAAAATGATTCCTATATATTCAAAAATTACTTGTTTTTTTTTAATGTAATCTAATGACCAACAACATTTAGTTGTATTCAACAAATGATTAGAAAAAAAACATGACCTATGAATTTCGGCTTATTTTTATACTGGCAAAGAAAGAAAAAATGATTAAAATTTTGTTAAAACCGTATACCACATAGATACCACGTTACATTTTGAGCTAAAATATCATAACGGCTTTTATCAGGTCGTTTACTCATTATCTGCTTTGTCATTTTGCCATTGTAAATGTAATACGTTTCTATGTTTACTTTTTATGATCTGGATCAATGTTTTCAGCGTATTCATACCGGAAATAAACAGAGTTTTAAACAACAAAAACCGGATCGAAACCCAGTCATGGTCGGAAGAAATTTCCGACCATTTTTTATGTTTTAAAGACTTTTGC
>NZ_JBMDJJ010000028.1:0-49016 GCF_057809135.1 Chryseobacterium sp. FG46
ACATTGGGAAAATCCCTATGTCCTTGAATTTTAGCTTTAGGAAATTTTGATTTTAGTTCTCTTAACAGCCTGGCAATAGATTTTTTTTGTTCTTCCGTTCTTGTATCTTTTGGATTACCGCTTTTATCAATGCCTCCAATGTATGATATATTGATAATTTGAGAATTCCACCCTGCAACTCCATTGGATATCTGATCGATAGGCAAAGTCTTTACTATTTCTCCATCTGCTTTTATCATATAGTGATACCCTGGATTTTTCCATTTCAGGTTTTCCTTCCAGTACCTTTTAATGCTCTCTATTTTAACATCTGGCTGTGTTGCTGTACAATGTATAACTATGTAATTGATTGTTCTCATGGATTTCGTTTTATTTATTGTTGAGCAAAATTAAATCTGTAACGCCCAAAATAATGAGGGAAAAACACCCTATTTTAATAACCAAAAACTTGAAATACAGTAACAAAAAATCCCTCTCAGCGAGGGATTGATTTTTATAAATCCGGACATGCCATTTGGTTGTCATGTGGAATACATACTTTATCATCGCCCCATGGCATAGGGCAGTCATACCAGCCTGGAGGACATCCTCTTTTTCCAGTAATACTTCTTAATTTCTCCTTAGAGATTTTCTTTAAATTTTTCATGGTTTTGATTTTAGTTCTGAATCAAATATAAAAATTATTCTACAAATGAAGATTTAACATAAAAAAATATTCTTTACGGATTTCCGTAAACAAAAAACATTCAATAAAAGTATCTTAGAAAGATGAAAGAATTTATTAAAGATTGTTTGTTATTTCAAAGCCCGGACTGGCAAGTGAAGCTTATTGGGTTTATTACGTGGACATGTGGAATCGGATGGATTGTTTTAGTTTATCAAATGTTTATTAAGTAGTATATTTGAACCATGGAAAACATGGAAGAACTAGAAGCTAAAATAATAGAGAAAATAAGGGAAGACCATAAGAAAAATGGAGGCTGGAACGGTTCAGATATCAATGAACTGGATCAAATCATTAATTTGCCCATTCATGAAAGAAACAAGCTATTTGAAAAAATGGTAGCGGAGAAAAAGATCGCGTATCTTAAACCTCTCAACACTACCCGAATTACGCTGCCAAAATAAAGCCGGTGCAGTCAACATGGATATTTTGCACTTTGTCTGCCAATAATAAAAAGCAAAAACCTTCCCATATGGAAAGGTATTAAAAAACTTGACTTGTACTTTTAGTTTATACAAACTCCGTAAATATAAGTAGAGAATGCAATGGTAACCATACGGGAAACCGTAATGATTCAATTTAAATTGTTTGTATACTGTGAAATAAACAGTCACAAACCAATAGATACAAAAATTGCAATACGTTTTTTCATTCCGTATTGCAATTTTAATAAGTTCTGTAAAGATGTATTTAGAGGTTTTTATCGTCTTCCAGTAATTCCTTGGCCTGATATTCCTGAACCAGATCAATGGCATTGGAAATAACATCACTTAAAGCAGTAATAAATGTTCCTTCTTCAGCCATTCCCATGGCGTGTTTTAATGCTTCAATCTCTTTGGGAATAATCTCGTAACTCACATCCCTGCCTGCAGAATTAATCCCATCAATAATCAATCCGTTAATTTCGTCTTCCGTTCTTCCACGAAGATGCTTTTCATTCCGGATGATAATATAATCAAACATTCGTCCTGCAATCTTCCCACATTCTCTGATATCGTTATCTCTTCGGTCTCCGACACCGGAAATAATACCTATTTTCTTGGTGGATTCTACATTTTTCAGATAATCTTCAATAGCTTCGTATCCTGAAGGATTATGAGCAAAGTCAATCAGCACCTTAAAGTTTTTAAATTTAAAAATATTCAGCCTTCCCGGTGTGAGCTGAGCACTTGGAATAAAGGTTCTCAAAGAATTAGAAATATCTTCAATTCCGAATCCGTATAGATAACTTGCCAAACTGGCTGCCAATACATTTTCGATCATAAATCTGGCCTTTCCTTCCATCGTAATCGGGAAGTCTTTGGCTTTACCTATTCTGATTTTCCAGTCTCCTTTTTTGATGGTTACAAAACCTTCTTCATAAATACAGGTGATCTTTCCTTCTTTGGCAAATTTTACAATATGAGGATTATTTTCATCCATACTGAAAATAGCCACATTGGAATCGAGATCACTCACAATCTTCATGGAATATTCATTGTCGGCATTTAAAACACTCCAGCCGCTTTTTTTCACGCTATCCAGCACAACACGCTTTACTTTGGTAAGATCCTTCAGACTGTGAATATCATTCATTCCCAAATGGTCCTCCTCAATATTGGTCAAAACACCGATATCACATTGTGAAAAGCCAAGTCCTGAACGTAAGATACCGCCTCTTGCTGTTTCCAGCACGGCAAATTCTACGGTAGGGTCTTTTAAGATAAATTCTGCAGAAAGCGGTCCGGTAGTATCTCCTTTTGACAGCATGGTATTCTGAATATAAATTCCATCCGAAGTGGTAAATCCTACTCTGTAACCATTACTTTTTACAATATGGGAAATAAGTCTCGTAGTTGTTGTTTTTCCATTGGTTCCCGTTACCGCAATGATTGGAATGGTAAAGGGTTTTCCCTGTGGATACAGCATATCAACCACCGGAGCAGCTACGTTTCTTGGCAGCCCTTCACTTGGAGCAAGATGCATTCTGAATCCCGGCGCTGCATTCACTTCAATAATAGCTCCGCCACTTTCTTTTAAAGGCTGGGTAAGATTCTCTGCCATCACATCAATACCACAGACATCCAAGCCTATAATTTTAGAAATTCTTTCAGCCATCGTAATATTTTCCGGATGCACCATATCTGTTACATCAATGGATGTTCCTCCCGTTGAAAGATTGGCCGTTGATTTCAGATACACCACTTCTCCTCTTTGAGGAATGGTTTCCAGCGTGTACTGAAGCTTATCAAGTAATTCTAAAGTGTCTTTGTCCACTTCAATTTCGGTAAGGACATTTTCATGACCATAGCCTCTCCTTGGATCTTTGTTTTCTTTTTCAATAAGCTGCTGAAGGTTCAGTTCTCCATCTCCTACAACATGGGCAGGAACTCTTCTGGCAGCAGCCACCATTTTATTATTGATCACCAGTATACGGAAATCATATCCCGTAATGTATTTTTCAACAATTACTTTTCTTGAATATTTCTGAGCGTGCTCAAGACCTATCTTGGCAGCATCCCAATCGTTGACATTAATGGAAGATCCTTTTCCATGATTTCCATCCAAAGGCTTGATAACAATAGGATACCCGATTTTTCTGATCACAGCATTTAATCCTTCTTCATCAACTACCAGCTCTCCAATGGGTACCGGAATAGCTGCATCGTGAAGCATTCTCTTGGTTAATTCTTTATTACAGGCAATATCTACAGCAATAGAACTTGTGTTTCCGGTAATCGTAGCCTGAAATCTTTGCTGATTCACTCCATAGCCAAGCTGTACCAGAGAGTTTGTTCCCAGTCTTATCCATGGAATTCTTCTGGATGCAGCTTCTTCCACAATACTTCCAGTGGAAGGCCCGAGACGAACACGCTCCCTGATTTCTTTTAATCTATGAATACATGCATTCAAATCATAATCTTTGTTTTCAATCAGCGCTTCTGCAATCTTTACAGATTCTTCTGCAGCAAAGATCCCTGCATTTTCTTCGATATAATTAAATACTACATTATATACTCCCGGAGTTTTTGTTTCACGGGTTCTTCCAAACCCTACATCCATTCCTGCCAGGGTCTGTATTTCCAAAGCAATATGCTCAATGACGTGTCCCATCCAGGTTCCCGTTTCCACTCTATGGAAAAAGCCTCCTTCTACTCCTTCCGAGCATCGGTGCGTAATTAATGATGGGATTAATTTTTCAATCCTTTCCCGAAATCCTTCGATTTTATTGGTAGGATAATTCTCCATTTCTTCTAAGTCCAACCTCATCTGTATCAGCTTCTTTCTTCTGATGCTCCAGATGTTAGGACCTCTTAGTGCCTGAATCTTTTCGATTTTCATAGTCTATTGGCATTTTAACAGTTAACAATAACTCCTTTCAAAACCAAAGATAATGTAAAACCCTAAACGAAACTATACCACATTTAAAGATTCGTTAAAAAAAAAATAATTTTAATTAACATTCTTAAAACCTTAAAAATCAACTAAAGATGGCATGAAATTAGCGAAAGAATGTTAATTATTTTTTAATTTTGCACTATGATGAAACCCGTTGGAAAATTAATAGTTATTGGAGGAGCGGTAAACAAAGGAAGTTTTGCTGAAACCGACTACGATCAGAATATAGAAAAGAATCTTAATTTTTTTGAACGTGGGATCTTGCGAAAGATCATCAACGAATCAAAACTTAAAGAGAATTCTGTGATTGAAATCGTCACAACCGCTTCCCAAATTCCTCAGATCGTAGGTTCTGAATATAAAAAAGCATTTGAATTTCTTGGAGCTAAAAATGTAAATGTTCTTGACATCCACAACCGTGAAGAAGCCAATTCTGATGCAATGGTGGCAAGAGCCAACGCTGCCGATGTGATGATGTTCACCGGAGGAGATCAGCTGAGACTTACTTCTATTCTTGGAGGAACAAGATTTCATGATACGATTTTATTAAAATACCAGGAACAGGATTTTATTTATTCCGGAACTTCTGCAGGTGCTGCCGCAGCTTCTGAAAATATGATCTACCAGGGAAGCAGTTCTGAAGCCTTATTGAAAGGAGAAATCAAAACCACTCAGGGATTGGGGTTAATCGATAATGTTATTATTGACACCCATTTTGTACAACGAGGAAGAATCGGACGGCTTTTCCAGGCAGTAGTCAACAATCCAAGAACACTGGGAATCGGATTAGGTGAAGATACAGGACTTTTCATTCATAATGACGTAATGACTGCCGTAGGTTCAGGTCTTGTTATTCTGGTAGACGGAAGGTTTATCAAAGATACCAACCTTACTAATATCAATCTTGGAGAACCGATTTCTATTGATAATTTAACAGTACATGTTATGTCTATGAATGATCATTATGATCTGACGACAAAAACGCTGACGATTGAGAATTCTCAGTTTAATCCTATTCCACAGGATAAGTAGAACAATAAATACAGCTATACAAACGGAACCGAGGTTCCGTTTTTTATTTAAAATTTATATTTTTGGGCTAAAATGGATTTAAAATGTTTATTGTAAGGCGGGCTAAAGCCCACCTCGATTGATGTTGATATCCAGATGCATTATAGTTGTTTAACAACAATATCTTTTATCTTTTATCTTTTATCTTTTATCTTTTATCTTTTATCTTTTATCTTTTATTAATTAACTTCGTAAAAGAATATCATTTATCAATCATCATCTATAATTTTATGAAAGTAATTATCCACGGCGGTTTTTTCTCTGAAAGCGACCAAAGCCAAGAAGTAAAAACAGCAAAACAGGATTCATTAAAAGAAATTGCTCAAAAGGCATTCGACTATCTTACAACACATTCGGCTTTTGATACCGTTGCCTATGCTGTTTCCTTACTGGAAGACGATCCTTTATATAATGCAGGAATAGGTTCTCAAATCCAGAGTGATGGTGTGATCCGTATGAGTGCTGCCATCATGAACGGGAACACTCAGAAACTAAGCGGCGTCATTAATATTCAGAATGTACAAAATCCTATTTTTGTGGCTAAAGATCTTATCGGTGAGGATGACAGAGTTTTAGGAGGAAATGGTGCCAAAATATATGCTACAGAAAATGGTTTTGAAAATTTTTCTACGGAAATTCCCCAGAGAAGAAAAGAGTATGAGGCCAAACTTTCCAATGGAGGTAAAGGAACTGTAGGCTGTGTAGCCATTGACCATGAAGGAAAACTGGCTGTTGCCACGTCTACCGGAGGAAAAGGGTTTGAAATTCCCGGAAGAATTTCAGATTCTGCCACTGTGGCCGGAAATTATGCCAATGCTTTCTGTGCGGTAAGTTGTACTGGTGTAGGTGAAGATATTGTCAGCAATGCTACTGCTGCCAAAATTGTAACCAGAGTTACGGATGGTATGAGCCTTGAACAGGCTTTCAGCAAGACATTTGATGAACTTAAAACTATTGATGGATTCGCAGGTGCTATCGCTATTGATAAAGATGGAAATATCTATCATAGGGATTCGTATCCTACTATGGTTTTCGCCAGTTTTGATGGCGAAAAACTTGAAGTCTTCTCTTAAATTTAACATTTTTTTATAAGTCCATTTATTTTTTTGGCACGTATTTTACATTATTCATAACAACAAATTGTAATAATAACATAAAAAAATAGAAATCATGGGAAACAAGACAAAAGGATTATTAGCTTTACTAGGACTAGGTGCATTAGCTTATTGGAAATATAAGAATTCGAGTCCTGAAGATCAACAAGCTGTAAAGGATAAAATCAATACTGCAAAAGACAATCTTAATAAATGGGGAAATGACCTTAAGAGCAAAGCCAATGATGTTGCTTCCCAGGTTCAGAATAAAGTGGACGAAGTAAAAACAAAAGCTGAGGATTCTCTAAACTAACCAACACAGAGCAGTTTTTTTAACATTCATATATAGGAAAAAGTCATCGTAATAGTACTTACGATGACTTTTTATTTTTGTTAACTATTGTGGTTTTATTTTTTCTGTGCTGCCAGCGCATACACAAGAGGTATTTTATTGCCGAACTGTGGAATTCTCCATTTCCCTTTTTCAAATTCTTCTACGTGCCTGAAGCAAGGATAAGGTGACCAGTCAAACTCCCGGAAAGTATTCAGTTGTAAATCTTTTTTAATCAAATTATCAAGGACTTCTGCCAAAGAATGATTCCACATAACATATTCCTGCACGATGGATGCAGACTGATCCGCATATGTTCCTTCATACGTTTCTACAATCGGTTTTTCATTGAAATAGCTATAAGCTACTTTTGTAAAATCATCATCAAACATCCAGACGGCAGGGTGAAATTCTGCCATAATGAATTTTCCTCCCGGATTCAAAAAATGATTGATAACACCTGCCCATTTTTCAAGATCGGGAAGCCATCCTATTGTACCATAGCTTGTATAAACGATATCAAATTTCTGATCCAGAACATTTGGCAAATTATACACATCTGAACAGATAAATTCTGTATCGGTAGCGCATTTTTGTGCAAGATATCCGGCGGTATCAATAGCTTTATCAGAAAGATCAATTCCTGTCACTTTTGCTCCCATTCTTGACAAGGAAATAGAATCCTGCCCAAAATGGCACTGCAAATGCAGAATAGTTTTTCCTTTTATATCTCCAAGAAGATCTAATTCTATTGAGTTCAGGGATGTTCTCCCTTTTAAAAATTCATCTACAAAGTAGAAATCCGATTTCAGATGAGGTTCTACTTTGGCATTCCATGATTTTTTATTAATTTCTAAGTAATTTTCCATGGTTTAAGTTTAAAAAAGTGTGAGTTTTCCTATAAAGTAATTTTCGTTATCAGCATACGACAATCATAATTTATCCATTAATTTCTTCTTCTGCTCAAGAAATTCGTCTTCACTTAGAACTCCCGTTTCTTTTAATCTTCCCAATTGTTCCAACTGATCTAAAACACTAGGTTCAGATGTATTCTGAAAATGTGTTTCCGGACGGGACATGAATTCTCTTACCTTTTCGCAGAACAGTTCAGCATGATACTTTCCTACTCCATCAATCTCTACAATATCATCTGTAACCTGAATATCTATGGAAGCCAGTAAAAATTCTGTTTCATATTGTATGGAGCTTATCTTACTGTAAGAAAAGTCTTCCACTTTCAATCCGTACATGAATTCCTTATCCACAAAAATCAGTCTTCTGTCAGTGGCAACTAAGATGATATGATGATTGTTCAGTTTATTTCTGCCTTCTACCAGATATACAATTCTTTCTTCCGGTGAAAGGATATCCGGTAGTTCATGAATTTCTTTCCGGGCAAATATGGTAGGGCTGATATCCAGCTTTTTAAGTTCTTCTCTTATTTCGTCTAGTCTTGATTTTTCACTCATAGCGTTAGTTTTTGGGTCTAAATTACTCTTTATAAGTAATAAAAATTTAATTCAATAAAAATATTAGTCTTCTGATGGTATCACAATAGAAGTATGCAAACAGTATAGCTTCCAGCCCAATGTTTCATACAACAGCTTTCCTTCTTCCGTTGCCACCAAAATATTCTTGTAAAAACCTTTGGATAAAGCGATCTTCTCCAATTCTTTCAATAGAAAACGGGCGAGCCCTTTCCTTTGATGATTTGTTTCGGTAATAATCCTGTCATACACTGCAACATCATCAATAAGAGAAACACGACCAATAGAAGCCTGTTCACCATTTTCCGCTACAATCCTGACAACAAAGGTTGTATTATACTCAGAAAATTCTAAATGATATCCTTCTGCAAGATTCATTTCCGGAAAATTCATAGGATGAAAACAGGTCATCATATATCCCTGTGGCTGCAGTTTCCACCTTTCGGGAATTCTATGTATAAATTCATCAGGAGAAGCAGATACTTTCAGATAAATCCACGGATCATCAATTGAATGGGCATGCTGGAAAAAATCATCATTAAGCTCAGGAAACACAAAACGTTCTTTTTGCTTTTCATCTCCTACATTTACATAAAACCCGGATTTATAGGGAAGAGGAAAAGAGACATCTCTTGACAGGCACCATCCTTTAAGCCAGCTCTCTACTATTTTTGAAGATACTTTATCCTTCATAATTCGGTTTACAAATTTTATTTTAATTGCTCCAGCAGTTTCTTTTTTTGCTCTGCAAATTCCATATCGGTTAAAATTCCGTTCTCTCTCAATTTTCCTAATTTCTCAAGCTGATTTAGAATTTCTTCTGATGAAATTCCTTTGTTTACCACATTATCAATTTGTTTTGGAGATTGTTCTTTAGGATGATTATAAATACCTTTTATCTTGTCATAGAAATTTTCTGCATCATCTTTATCCATAAAGCATTCAAACGCTACCACTCTTTCGTCAAGATGTAATTTAATAATTGGTGATCTCGGATCTGTTACAAAACTTACAGCCTTAATGGTTTCGTTTGGATAATTATTGATTTTTGCATCGCCAAACATTGCTTTTGATACTGAAATCAGCCTCAACGGTGTTGCCACCAATATTCCTGCTGCCAAAGTATTCACAAACTGAGCATCTGTAATAGCGATAATCTGCTCATCTTCTGAAATCAAATACGGAAGTTCTTTGATTTCTCCTTTGGTAAAGACGGACAGATTAGAATGAAGCATTTCCAGTTCCTTCTTTATTTTCTGGTGTCTTCGTTTATAAACTTCTTTTGGGATTTGATGAGAGTCATAATCTGCCATTGCAGGAAGGTTCTGGTCTGCAGTCATTACTGCCTGAACTTCTTCAGTTTTCTCTTTGCTCAGCATTTTACTGATATCATGAATGCTGAATTTATTAAGGTTATAAAGCAACTCTTCATTGATATCAGTTACTTTATTTAAACATTTATTGCATAAGACATTACCGTCTGAAAGCGTATTTGCTCCCAAAAGGGTATCCATGGATGTTAATTCTGTAATACACAATGCACAATTATTAGTCATTCCTTTTTTACTCAAAAGTATTTAAATCTTAGCATCCATCAAACAAATCAACCACAAAATTACTTTTGTGGTTGATTTGTTTTTTTTTATGTATCTATCCTATTATTCTCCTAAAAACTCTTCTAAGGAAACCGTTTTCTGCTCTCCTGCTTCAAGATCTTTAAAAGTAACCGTATTATTTTTAATTTCTTCTTCACCCAGGAAAACAAGATTCTTTATGCCTTTCTTTTCAGCATAGGTAAACTGTTTGTTGATCTTTGCATTTTCAGGATATAACTCTGCTGAAATTCCTTTGGCTCTTAGCTGCATGATCAGCTTCAATGCATCTGTAATTCCTTCTCCTCCAAAGTTAGCAAACAGATATTCTATTTTGGCTGATGCTTCTTCTGGGAATAGATTGAGTTCTTCCATCACAAGATAAATTCTGTCTAATCCGAATGAAATTCCTATTCCAGGAATATTTTTAACGCCAAACACTTCGGTAAGGTTATCATATCTACCGCCACCTCCGATAGATCCCATGGCAACTTCATCTGCTTTCACTTCAAAGATAGCTCCTGTATAATAGTCTAAACCTCTCGCCAGTGTAATATTGAATACCAGATTTTGAATATCCACACCCAGGTTCAGCGATTGTGTAAGAACAAATTCCAGTTCTTCCACTCCTTTCAGACCGATTTCATTTCCTGCAAATTTTTCTTTCAGCTGAAGAAGATTTTCCAGCGCATCATCCGACTGGCTGAACAAGAAATCCAGCTTATCAATAGATTCCTGAGAAATTTCTCTTTCCAGTAATTCTTTTACAACTCCGTCTTTACCTATTTTATCCAGCTTATCTAATGCTACAGTGAAATCTATCAATTTATCTGTGATTCCTGCATATTCTGCCAATCCGGATAGAATCTTTCTGTTGTTCATATGAATGGTTACAGGAACTTTCAGATCTGCAAAAGATTTCAGATACAACTGAACCAGCTCTACTTCCTGTAGTAAACTCTCGCTTCCTACAACGTCGGCATCGCACTGATAAAATTCTCTGAATCTTCCTTTCTGAGGCCTGTCTGCTCTCCACACCGGCTGGATCTGAGAACGTTTGAATGGAAACGTGAGTTTACCATGATTCATCGCTACAAATCTTGCAAAAGGTACGGTAAGGTCATAACGAAGAGCTTTATCTGTAAGGCTCTCTGCACTGAATGGCTTTTCCAATGCTTTTTGAAAGTCATGAAGCATCTGAGTTTTTTTCTCTTCTTTTGCTTCATTGATACTTGAATTTAAAATTTTAAAAATTAAGCGGTCACCTTCTTCTCCGTATTTTCCTGTTAACGTAGAAAGATTTTCAAAGCTTGGGGTTTCCAATGGTTGAAAACCGAATAATTCAAAATTATTCTGTAAAATATTGATGATATATTTTCTTCTGGAAACTTCCTGTGCCGTAAAATCTCTCGTCCCTTTTGCTAAACTTGGCTTCATTTGTTGTATGTCATTTTGATAAATGCAAAAGTACGGAATTGAAAGGAATTTTACATAGTATAAAAAGCTGAAGAAAGTCTTCCCTCAGCTTTTCTTGTGATGCTATCAATTATTCAAAAAAAATCATAAGCTTTCAAGGATTTCAAGAATTTCTTCACCATAATTTTCAATCTTATGCTTCCCGAACCCCTTGATCTCCAGCAATTCTTCTTTCTTAGCAGGTTTATACTTAGCAACAGATATCAGTTCTTTGTTACTTGCGATGAAATAAGTAGGAAGATTATGTTCCCGTGCTTTTTCTGACCTCCAAAGCTTCAGAGCATCCAGTATCTTTTCTTCATCTGTATTCAAAAGATCATTTTCTGCAGAATATTTTACTGCCTTGGATTCTTTTACTGTACTTTTTGCAAGCTTTAAGTCTTCAAAATACAATATGACAGACCAATACTTTTCTTCACTCACAAAAGCTGTTTCTACTTTCATAATTTCATTACCTTCCAGAAAATCATCCAGCATTTTCTGATCTTTGTAGAGAAATTCTTCAGGCAGCCTGATTTTAAAAATTTTCACTCTCATCATAGGTGTTTTTAAAGTTATTTTCCTCCTAACAGTAGGATTTCATCTACACGAATTTCCGTGATATACCGCTTTATCCCATCTTTATCATCATATGATCTGTAGGTAAGCTTTCCTTCAATGGCTATTTCTTTTCCTTTAGGAACATACTTTTCAAAGATTTCCGCTGTTTTCCCAAATGCAATCAAATTGTGCCATTGCGTTTCTTCTACTTTTTCTCCTTTAGCATTGGTGTAATGATCACTGGTAGCTAAGGATACACTTGCTTTTACGTTTCCATTGTCGAAATTTACCATTTCAACTTCTTTACCTGTGTAACCAATTAATGTTACTTTGTTTCTTAGTGACATAACTTTTATATTTTAAAGATTAATAATTCAGATAAGAGACGTTCACTGCTTTCTCAAATCTCTGTTGCAAAGATTGCGATGCTTCCCATTCTCAGTCGGTTATAAACTATTTAAATTCGTTTGTAACCGTTTGAAAACGGATAATAAAATAAAAAGAATCTTTTTTATACAGAATTTATCAGAATTAAAAAGCATTAATACTTCCGATTAATTAAAAATTTAATAAAATGAAAACACTTCCTAAAATATTTTTCTTTTTAAAAAAACATGGAAAAACAGATCTATGACAAGGGATTTTTTCTCTTTAATTTGATTTTTTTTTTGCAAATTTGTAAAAACGTCTGATATGCAAAAAGAAAAACTACGTACAGTAAGAAAGATGAAAGGATTTACTCAGCAGCAAATGGCTGAAGTGATCCCCACTGACGTCTCCAATTATAGCAGAAAAGAAAGCGGTGGTGTATCTATAACACAGACTGAATGGCAAAAGCTGGCTAAGTTTTTAGATGTTCCGGTAGACGAAATTTATGAAGAAGAGGAAGCTACCATTATTATTGAAAATCCTGTTTTTAATGACAGCCCTGGAGCAAACGTTGGTAACAGTGGTTTCTCCGCCAACAATATGGGGCATATCAGCAATGAATTAAGCATAGAAATCATAAAAACCATGCAGGAATATATTGGTCTGCTGAAAGAAGAGATCGAAAGACTTAAAAAATAGCAAACATCTTTTACAAAAAAATATACTAAAGTCAGGATAGAACATTTCTATTCTGGCTTTCTTTTTTACAAAGTAATATGACTTTTAACGGTCCTTATATCATTCAAATCCTATCCATTTACAAACGGATAATTCCGTATCTTTGACACACGGTCTGTATTGTGAACAATTACGAGAGGAATTTATATTCATACCATGTTTTACAGCCGTTCGCGGAAAATCTAATTTAAATTATAAAAGATAAAGAAGAGTAAATGAAGAAGACATTCAAAAGAACATTCAGGGTTTCAAAATATGTGATTTATAAAGAGACGCTTGTTGATTATAAGGAGCATTTCTGGTCATTTCTGGGAGCATTTTTCGGGATCGGGATCATTGCGTTTATCCAGTCTCATTCACTCACAGAAACTGAAAATATATTCCTGATCGGTTCTTTTGGAGCATCAAGCGTTCTTATTTATGGTGCTATCCAGAGTCCTTTGGCCCAACCCCGAAACCTTATAGGCGGGCATGTGCTTTCGGCATTAGTAGGCGTTACCGTCTATCAGCTTGTTCCGGATATCATCTGGCTTTCGGCACCTTTGGCAGTAGCATTTTCCATTGTATTGATGCAGTATACGAAAACATTACACCCGCCAGGTGGAGCTACAGCGCTGATTGCAGTGAGTTCTACAGGAAAAATTCCGGAACTGGGCTATTGGTATGTACTCTCCCCTGTTCTTTCCGGATGCATTATTCTTTTGATTGTAGCCTTATTTTTTAATAATATTACTTCCAACAGAAGCTATCCTACCCACAGCATGTTCAAAAAACTGTTAAAAAAAAGACACCAACATCACTTAAAATAAAAATCATGAATTGTCTGGAATGTGGCGAGAAGATCATTGGAAGATCTGATAAAAAATTCTGCAATGATGCCTGTCGGAACGCCTATAACAATAAGCAGAATAAGGATTCTACTAATCTGATGCGGAATGTAAACAACAAACTCCGTAAGAATTACCGTATTCTGATGGAAATCAATACCGATGGTAAAACAAAAGTTACCAGGTCCAGACTGGATGGCTTGGGTTTTGATTTCGATTATTTTACCAACCTGAAAGTTTATAAAAATGGTTCTGAATACAAATTCATTTATGATTACGGTTATAAACTCCTGGAAGATGATTTTGTACTGATTGTAAAAAATCAGGCATAACCCACCCACCACAAATATAAAATTATGAAAGAAGTCGTTCTGATCACAGGTGCCGGCGGCATGATTGCCAAAGAACTGGCAAAAAAAATAGATAAGGAATACGAAATCAGGTTTCTGACCCGAAAAAAAGTTCATAATCATGAATATGAATGGGACATCAAAAAAGGAACTATTGATGAGACCGCCTTTGAGAATGTGTCCCACATCATTCATCTTGCAGGTGCCAATATTTCAGAAAAGCGCTGGACTCCGGAAAGAAAAAAAGAACTGATTTCCAGTCGTGTAGATTCTGCGGAATTGCTGAGAACAACTTTAAGAAAAAACAAGATCAGGCTAAAATCTTTTATTTCAGCTTCGGGAATTAATTTTTATGGTACGGAAACTTCAGAAAAAATTTATACAGAAACAGATCCGCCAGGCAACGATTTTCTAAGTGAGGTAGTTGTTTTATGGGAAAGAGCTGCTGACGATTTTAAGGAACAGGATCTGGCAGAAAGAGTTGTCAAAATACGTACCGCTGTTGTTCTTTCTGAAAAGGACGGAGCATTAAAGAAAATGATCCCTCCTATCCAATATTATATCGGTTCTCCTCTGGGAAGCGGCAGGCAATACATGCCTTGGGTTCATATTGAAGATATTTGTTCTATTTATGAATTTGCTTTAAAAAATCCTAATATGGATGGAGCTTATAATGCAGTCTCTCCACAGCATACCACCAATAAAGAGCTGACAAAAAAGATTGCCCAGATACTAAAGAAACCTTTATTTATGCCTAATGTTCCCGGGTTTGTTCTGAAACTATTATTTGGCGAACTCGCTGTTGCTATATTGGAAGGGTCACGGGCTTCCTCAAAGAAACTTGAGGATGCAGGTTTCCATTTCAAATTTCCGGGTCTTGAGAAAGCTTTAAAAGATTTATTAAAGAAATAATTTCAATAAAATAGTTATTATAACACAGCAATATTCTAATGAAAAACCCGAACATAACCTTATTAAACACAGAAATCCTTTCAGATAACTGGTATACTTTAAACAAAGTCACCTATTCTGTTTTAAAAAAAGACGGGACTACAGAAACCCAGAGCAGAGAAGCCTATGACCGTGGAAACGGAGCTGTAATTCTACTTTACAATAGAGTCTCCAACACGGTTATCCTCACCAGGCAATTCAGATTACCTACTTATATCAACGGAAATGCTACAGGGATGCTGATAGAAGCCTGTGCCGGACTTCTGGATAATGATAATCCTGAAGACTGTATAAAAAGGGAAACGGAAGAAGAAACCGGCTATAAAATCTCCAAGGTGGAAAAAATATTTGAAGCCTATATGTCGCCCGGATCCGTGACGGAAATTCTTTATTTCTTCATTGCAGAATATTCCCATGAAATGAAAATCAATGATGGAGGCGGCCTGGAAGAAGAAGGTGAAAATATAGAAGTGCTGGAATTATCGTTTGAAGAAAGCCTGAAAATGATTGATACCGGAGAAATTAAAGATGCGAAAACCATTATGCTTTTGCAGCATCTGAGGATTAAAGGAATCTTGTAAAATTATAATATCAATGATGATTGATAAAGGATAATTGATACAGAAAACCGCCTATTTGAATAAAGGCAATAACTTAACTCCGGTAGTTTATACGATATGAAGTCTTTGGGAATACAGATAATTAAAGCTGGTGCTTTATTTTTAGTCCTTTTTTTCAGCATCCTGATGTTGAAAGTAATTTCCCAATATACTTCTTTGGATAAAAATACCGGATTTCTGGCTTTCAAACAAGAAGTAGTCGGTATGTAAGGAAAAATTCAATCTTTTTATTTTCCGTAACCCGGATTACAGTCTTATTGAAGTAAGTAATTATTATTAACAAAAACAGCTCTGTATCAGTTTATTACTATTCATTTTTTAGAATTTTACGGTCTGAGATTTTTAAAAGATAAAATCGTTAGTGCAAAATTCGTATAAAATTCACAAAAACCATTGAGAAAATCTATTTAATCCTTTATATTTTCAATTTAAAGCCTTAATTTTGCATAGAAATTCAGAAAATTCGGATTCTTTCAACAGGTTATGTACATGAAAAAAATGATGATCGGGCTTGCTTTGGCCTTATCCATTACTATTTGGGGGCAAAAAACTCCTGCAAAAGCAAACAATCTTACCCCTTACAGCTATCAGACTTTTAACTGTGACAATAAAGGGTATTTTGACCCGGCTAAATATAAAAAAGAAGAAATAGACGGGATTAACAAACTTTTGTATCAGTTCAATGGGGTTGTATTTGATACCCAGCCTGTTTTTAAAATTGCCCAGCTTGAAGAAATCCGTAAAAACAGAGAATCGTATTTACAGGAACTGGAAAAGCAGTATGACGAAAAGAAAAAAGAATTGTACAGCCTCAAAGTAATTGATCTTCCCAAATGGAAAAAATTAATGGAAGAAACTATTGATTCTTTTGAAAATGAATACCAGCTTAATAAAGAAGAAATCCTCGCCTATTCTGATCCTTCCACATTGAGAAACAGTAAATATTACGATACCTGCAGAGAGCAGATTGATGCCATATCCTCGCCCGACAGAGAAAAGATGTTTGCAGCATGGCGAACATACACTGAACTTAAAAGCAAAAATAATGCTGACCCCAAGGGTGTAATGGCAAGATTTGATGCCAAAATGAATGATCCTCAAAAAGAAGATTATGCATTAATTGATATGATTGGGCTGGGTTTTCACAACTGTGCCAACAGCAGTTTCAGACAAAAGCGTGATAATGAAGAGACCACATACAAGGATTTTGATAAGATTTTCACCAGGCTGAAGAGAACTTGTGATCAGCCATAGGTTTATTAAAAGATTGAAGCATTTAAATATTTAAAAATATACTAGCAGTACTCAGATTGGGTACTGTTTTTTATTTATTTTCAGATTGAATAACCATTACAATCAGATCTTAATGAGCTGTGAAAGTTAACTATACACACTCTAGCAGCTCTTTATCATTATAATTTAATGCTTTAAAAATACTCAAATAAATTAATAATGAATAAGTTATGGTTTATCAGATTTAAATCCGTAATTTTGCACCCCGAAAATAAGGATTAGAGATATGAAAAAAATTGGTGAGCACAGAACGCTTCTTGGAGTAGATAAAAATGTTACTTTAAAAGAATTAAAGACAATTTACAGAAATGTGATGAAAGATACGCATCCTGATAAATTTATTAATGATGAAGCCGGAAAACTGGAAGCTGAAGAAAAGAGCAAATCTGTAATTGAAGCGTATCACTTTTTGGTAAGCATTAATTCTGAAACACAGGAAAAGTACAAGGAAGAATATACTGAAACGATTACAAAATCCAATATTCAGGATTTTTATCTTGAAAAATCAATTTTAACGGTTCAGCATTTGAACGGAAATATGTATGAGTATATGGGGGTTCCAAAAAACACGTATATCAAAATGATTAATGCTGATTCACCAAGCCGTTTTGCAAGAAGACATATCTACGGAAACTTCGTTTACAGAAAGTCCGGAGAGGCAATGGCAGATTAATTTTTTTTACATTACAATATATATAAGAGCTTTCAGTTTTTGCTGGAAGCTTTTTTGTTGCCCAAACCGGATGTTATGTTTTGGCTAAAGCCAATATTGGCTGTTATAAATTTAAGCGGGCTAAAGCCCGCTCCTATTGAATATTTTCTTAATGCGCAATAATCATCATCAATAGAAATGGGCTTTAGCCCATTTACAATAATAAAAATCATCCAATGGCTTTAGCCAAAACCTATATAACCTAATTTTAAATCATCAAATATCAACAAAAAAGCGCCTCAGAAAATCTGAGGCGCTTTCGGTTAATTAAAGGTTTAATTTTATTTGTCTAAATGCTTCGGAGTAAATCCGTCTTCATTCAATTCTCTGTGTACGTAATCTGCTTTCATTTCAGCTTCGTAGTCTACTTTAGTATCTTTACCCATTCTTCTTAGAACAGAGTCAAATAGAGAGTATACTACCGGTACAATGATCAATGTAAGGAATAGTGATGATGTTAAACCACCAATTACTACCCATGCAAGGCCTTTGTTCATCTCAGCTCCGGCACCTGTTGCCAATGCGATCGGTAACATACCGAAGATCATCGCAATGGTGGTCATCAGGATCGGACGAAGACGGGCGTGGTTGGCTTGTACCAAAGCATCGTGAGTGTTAGCTCCTGCTGCTTTTCTTGCATTCGTAAAGTCAACAATAAGGATCGCATTCTTCGCTACCAGACCAATCAACATAATCATCCCCAGCATGGTGAAAATGTTCAGTGAGTTGGCTGTTAAGGCAAGGATTACCATTACCCCGATCATTGCTAACGGAATTGAGAACAATACCACGAAAGGATATACAAAACTGTCATATAGTGAAACCATTACCAGGTACACCAATACGATAGCTGCCAATAGTGCAATTCCTAACGTACCGAAACCTTCCTGCTGGTTCTCCATATCTCCACTCCAGATGTAATCTACACCTACAGGTTTTTTAGTGCTGTTCATGAACTGATTCGCCCACTCATTAGCTACGTCACCTACCGGTCTACCAACAGCTTTCGCTCTTACTTTTACAGAAGGAGATTTATCTCTACGTTCCAGCAAACTTGGTCCCGACCCCATTTCTACATGGGCAAACTGACTTAAACGAACCTGCTGCCCCTGAGGATTTGTAAACATAAGGTTTTTAACGTCATCAATAGACTGTCTGTTCACATCTCCGAAACGGATATTGATATCATATTCATATTCTCCGGCTCTGAATTTCCCGTCTGTATTTCCGTTGAATGCCGTCTGCATCGTTTGTCCTACACTTGAAAGATTTAAACCTAACGCAGACATTTTATCTCTGTCAATACTTACCTGAACCTCAGGGCTACCTGTATCAGTTGATAATTCGGCATCTACTGCTCCCGGAACTTTTTTCAATAGTTCAAGAATTCTTGTTGCTTCTTTTACTGCTGTAGCGTTATCAGGACCTGTAACCACCATTTCAATAGGAGCATTTTCAGCACCCATGATACCGATTGGAGCAGTTTTAAACTCAACTCCTGTGAATTTCTCCTCTAACTGTCTTTTTATTTTTGCAGCTTTGATGTTGGTACTTTCTGTACGTTCAGACTTATCTGTTAAATTTACCTGAACCTCAGATTGGTAAGTGGTTGCCTGAGCCCCACCAAAACCTGTAGACTGCTGTCCGACTGTTGTAATAAGATCTACAACATCTTTATCGTTTCTTAAGAATTTTTCAACTTCTAATGTTAATTGGTTTGTCTTTTCAACGGTTGCATCTTTTGACAATTCCATTTGCACTAAGAACTGACCACGGTCAATTGGCGGGAAGAACTCTCCTCCAATAAATCCGAATACCACCAGCATGAATGAACTGATTAAAACAATAAATGTGATCACCACTGTTGAGATTCTTCTTAATGTAGTTTTCAGACACCATTCAAGGATTCCTGTGATCCAGTGTGTAAATTTGTCAATTAATCCTTCAAACCAAAGAATAAATTTCTCAAACCAGTTTTTACCTGTTAAATGTTCCAGTTTACCGAATCTTGATGATAACCAAGGAATGATGGTAAATGAAGCCAATAAGGATAACAAGGTGGCAATAACTACCGTGACGCAGAACTGGGCAAGGATGTTGGCTACAAGACCTGAACTCATCGCGATCGGTAAGAATACCACCACAATTACCAAGGTAATCGCCGCAACGGTAAATCCAATTTCTGAAGCTCCGTCATACGCTGCTCTGATCTTACTTTTACCCATCTCCATGTGACGGTAAATGTTTTCCAGTACTACAATTGCGTCATCCACCAGGATACCTACCACAAGTGACAGTCCCAGCAAACTCATCAGGTTCAAAGTATATCCCATCAGGTTCATTCCGATGAACGCTGCCACCAATGAAGCCGGGATAGAAACCATTACAATAAAGGCGTTTCTGATACTGTGAAGGAATAACAACATTACAATCGCCACGAGGATAATTGCTAAGAATAAGTCGAAAATAACGTGGTTTGCAGATTCAAGGGTAAATTCTGTGGTATCGTTTACGATTTTTACTTTTACTCCCTGAACTTTGTATGCATCTTCTACAGTTTTGATGGTTTTCTGAACACTTTCAGATACTGCTACCGCATTTGCATCAGATTGTTTTTTAACCTGCATTAAAATGGTCGGAAACTGGTTGAATCTCGCTACTTTCTCAACATCTTTCTGAGAGTCAAAAACTGTTGCGATATCTGATAAACGTACCTGTGCACCGTTTTTATTGGAAACAACAAGGTTATTCATTTCCTCAGTAGACT
Source organism: Chryseobacterium sp. FG46 (assembly GCF_057809135.1). Classification (NCBI taxonomy): domain Bacteria; kingdom Pseudomonadati; phylum Bacteroidota; class Flavobacteriia; order Flavobacteriales; family Weeksellaceae; genus Chryseobacterium; species Chryseobacterium sp. FG46. The sequence continues at coordinate 20,321 of NZ_JBMDJJ010000028.1, forward strand.
TATACTTTCCTGAAAGTCTGATCGTAGATTTTGTAGTTCTCGTTTTCAAACTTCCTGTAGGAAAATCAAGGTTTGATGAAAGAATTGCCTGTTGTACGTCTCCAATTGAAAGTCCGTACCCCTGTAATTTTTTCTCATCAAGATTTACCTGAATCTCCCTCTCCTGTCCACCTACTAGGTCCACCTGAGCCACACCGTTTACACGGGAGAAAATAGGTTCAATCTTTTTATCCAATAGATCATAAAGATCCTTACTGTTCAGTTTATCCGATGAAATACTCATCGTGATAATAGGTAGATCATCTAAGGAGAATTTGTTCAGAGACGGTGCTTTCACATCTTCCGGAAGGTCTGCCAGAATAGCATTTACCTTTCTCTGTGCATCATTTAAAGCGTAATCTACATCGGCTCCGTCGTTCAGCTGAACCATGATTACGGATAAACTTTCGTATGAAGAAGATTCTACTTTTTTAACGTTTTCCAAAGAACCTACGGCATCTTCAATCTTTCGGGTTACGGATGTTTCCACCTCTGCAGGTGAAGCTCCCGGATATACCGTAGAAATAGTTACCATGTTGGTTTCAAACTTCGGAATCAATTCGTATCCCATGAGCGTATAACTCAGGATACCTCCCAGCGTCAGAATTGTAAATAATACAATTACCAGCGAGGGTCTTTTAATGGATATTTCTGCTAACTTCATCGATCTGCTACTTTATAATGTTCACTTTAGATCCGTTGTCCAGATTGATCTGTCCGCTGGTAACTACCTGCTCACCTCCATTCAATCCGCTTAAAACCTGAACTTTATCTCCGTAAACTTTTCCAATGGTTACTTTGATCAATTTAGCAACTCCATTCTGAACAACGAATAATTGTCCTGAGCTTACTCCATTTACAAACGCTTCTGCAGGAACGGTCAGCATATTCTGAGTTTCTGCGCCGTTGTTTGTACTGAATTTAGCAGTTGCATACATACCAGCCTTAAGGTTTCCTCTGTTTTGTACTTCAATTTCAACAGGGAAATTCAGAGATGCATCACTTTTAGGAGCAATGAAAGTAATTCTACCTACGAAAGAATCTTCAGGCAAAACATTTACTTTAATCGGAACTTCCTGACCTAGCTGGATTTTTCCAATCTGGCTTTCATCTACTAAAACAGAAAGTTTCAGACTGTTGATATTAACGATTTCAAACATTGACGTTCCAGGAGAAACGACTGTTCCAGGTTCAACCATTTTCTTATTGATTGTACCGCTGATTCCTGCACGGATGCTTGTATCATTTACTTTTACTCCCTGAGCTTTTACTGCAGCCTGAGCATTTTTAAGCTGTAATCTTGAGTTATCAAGCTGCTGCTTTGTAACACCACCTGTCTTGTATGCGTTTTCATAGCGCTGGTTATCAATAATAGCATTCTGCAGATTGTTCTGAGCCTGGGTAACATCCACCTCGATAGCATCTTTTTTGATCGTTGCCAAAACCTGCCCTGCTCCTACCCTTGAACCTTCTTTTACCAAAACGCTTACGATACGTCCTGAGATTTCAGAAGACTGGTTCATTTCCTGCTTAGGAATAAAAGTACCGTTGGCTGAGTAGTCTGTATCAATATTTTCTCTTGTAACGGTTACAATATTAACATTGATTTTATCCACCTGCTTCGCAACTTCTTTTACTTCCTGCGTCTGTTTTTCTTTGTTACCAGCAATCTTGTAAGCGGCTAACCCTACCAGTACAGCTGCTACGATGATATATATTAAAGTTTTTTTCATTTTAGTTTATTATAAGTTTTGTAGTGTGTTTAGTTCACCCTTAGCTTTTATCAGCTTGATCTCTGCCTGCTTGTAATCTAACAATGCATTAGAATAGTTCTGTTTTGCTTGTGTCAAAGCATTTTCAGAATCCAGTACCTCTGTAAGGGTTGCCAGACCATACTGGTAGTTAGACTGAGTATTTTTCTGAACTCTTTCTGCCAATCCTACATTATCTTTCATGCTTTCGATATTAATCAATGCATTTTCCATATTGGTAACTGCATTTTTATAATCTAAACTTAAGCTCAACTGGGTATTTTCAATATCAACATCAAGATCCTTAATATCAATTTCTGCCTGGTTGATCTTCGCTTTTGTAGCTCCTCCCGTGAAAATAGGAATATTTACATTCAAACCAATTGCTGAGTAATCGCTCCAAAGAACGCCTCTGCTAAGACCATTTGTCAAAGGGAATTTTGCTCCGTTTGCCCCCCATCCGTAGTTTGCTGTAAGATTTACTGAGGGATAAAGATAAGCTTCAGTCGCTTTTTTATTAAAAACCAAAAGTTCCCTGTTTTTATTTAAAACTTTAAGTTCTGTACGGTTATTAAGATCTACATTACTCGCAATCAGCTCAGGCTTTGGTTCGATTTGTTTTTCTTCAAGCTCGATATCTGTAGAAATCGGGATTCCCATATAAAACTTCAGGGCATTTTTTGAAAGTTCAACAGAATTGATTAAGGCCTGTTTATTGGAACCAATATTGGTAAGCTGAACATTTGTTCTGTCTAAATCGATTGATTTGGCCAAACCGTTATCAACCAGACTTTTAATAACATTTCTTACTTTTTCAGTATTGGCATAGCTGGCCGTTACCGTTTTAAGATTTTCCTCCTGTACAAACACCTGATAATAAGCTGTTGCTACATTTTCAATAATCTGTTCATTGGTTAACTGAGCATTCAGTACATAGAATTCTCTTGTTGATTTTGCCGCTTTAAGTCCAGTAAATACTCTTTGGTCAAAAATGGCCTGCTGAAGTTGTACAGAAGCTGTTGATCCCCAGGGCTGCCCAAACTGTGCTCTGATTTTCTCACCTCCAAATTCCAGCAAAGATTCCTGAATAATCGGATTATAGGTTAAACCTGCTGTTGCACTGACCTGTGGAAGGGCACCGGCTCTGGCTTCATCAATCTTGTATTCGGCTTTTTTGACCTGTAAAGCAGCTTTTTTAGCTTCTGCCTTATTCTGAAGTGCCTGTTTTATTGCTTCCTGCAGGGAAACCTGCTGCTGGGCAGACATCAGTGTAGAGCCGAAAATCATAAATGCTGAAGCTATCCCAATTTTTAGCTTTGTAGCAGTTATACGTTTTCTATTCATAATTTTATACTTCGTTTATTTTTTATTTAATTTTCATTCATTATTTATTTCTAAATGACGAATCATTTTCAGAAATACTTTAGTTTTTTAATTTTTAAACAACATATTAATAATGATCTCTCTTCTTTCAGAAATAATCTTATCATATTCTTCATCATTAATCAATAAATTCTCCATAAATAATGGTCTTATAGCACTTGGGAATACCAGCAGCGAAACCATATTCAGAATAAACTGAACGGGTGCCATTTTCTCAATATTTCCCAATTCCATTTCTTTTTCAATATCCTTGTACATATCATTCAGGATATCCTCTTCGATTTCTCTGTGATGGCAAGTTCCCTTATTAATCTGTGATACGATATACGTTTCCAGATAAGGATACTGAAGGCTTGTAGAAAGGCTGCTTTCTATGAACTTGCTGATCTTCTCTTTAAAAGGAAGAGCTGAATTCTGAATGATCTTCGATTTTTCCTGCTCTACTCTTTGCGCTTCATCAAAGATGATCTGGATAAGCTTATCCCTTGAACGGAAATAGTAATTAATAAGGGTTCTATTCACTCCTGCTTCATCTGCAATCTCCTGCGTAGTAGCATCAAATTTTCCTTTCACAAAGAATAAATTCTTCGCTGTCTCCTTGATCAATTCCTGTGTTTGGTCTTTTTTTGCTTGATTTGACATTTTTGTTAAACAAATTTGTGCAAATTTATAGTAAAAATTATTTTTGACAAAATTGTTAAACAAAAAAATTAAACAGAATTGTTATGATATCCATCAGGTTTAGGAATGAAAGTTTGAAATAGGAAATATCTAAAGAAGATTCTCCTTAGACATGAATAAACTTATCTTAAGGAAGACCCTACAATAGTTTCTGATTTGGATGATACTATTATGTTTGCAAGAAGTGAAGCACTTGTAGCGTCAATGATGTACTATGGAATAGACACGGCTAAGTCAATCTATGAAAATTTACGCCGACGCTTAACAAAAAGAAAATATGGATAGCCACTATAAATTGTTATTTTTTTTAATTAACAATTTGATCCGTTGTAAGCTTCCAAAAATGGTAAGTCTTCACGTTAGTATCTCCATTAATGTTAAAAGAGTCTTTTTTTATTCTCTTAATATGATTTGTCATAAAATGAGTGGTGGAAGAATCCTTTTATTTTTCTGTTGAGACATAAGCTTCAAAGTATGGATTTTTAGAATAAAAAGAGTTACAAATTGTATTTCACTTTTAGTCCAATATATCCAGGTAATCTCTGGATAATACTTGTTTGAAGTGTTACATTTTGTAAGGTGGACAGAACAACTTGTGTTTTATTAAAATTTAAAATATCATTACCAACCATACTATACTCCCATTTTTTACTATAATCGTACGATATTTCAAAATCTGTTTTTAAAAAGCACTGTTTTTCTTCAGAGGTATATATATTATAATGATTGCGAAGATTGTATTTTAAAACTTTATTAATAGAACCTTCGAAATCTACAAATACTTCAGTTCTATCATTGGTTACTTTTCTATTTAAAGAAGTATAATTACTAATGCTTGTTTGTTTAGAAATACCTAATTCATAATTGAAAAATCCTTTTTTAAAAACACTCATTAAACTTGCCTTTATAAGAATATTTTCTGAAGTAATTGGATTTTCTATCTGATCTACAATATTCAATGTATTAGATCTGGAATAACTACCATTTAATTTAATCTTATTTTTGATAAAATTAAGCCTCTTTTCAAAATTAACACCTGTGCACCATGTTTGCGTAGAATTTGAATTCAGAACCTGACTTATTGCAACATATTGTGGCAACAACTGACTTGCTGTTATAATCGATTTTTCGTTTTTAATAAAACTAAAATTTAAAGACAGTTGTGTACCCGAATACAAGTTTAAATATCGTAAATAGACACTCAAATTATGGCTTCTGACAGGAAGACCTACACTTAAGATATTATCTTTTAACAATCTGTTATAATCTTCCAATATGGGTTGAGTGAAAACTTGATTAGAACTTATAAAATCATTTTTTGCTTCATAAAGAAAATTGAGTTCAGACATTTTATCTAATTGAAATTTCACGCTTGCTTTGGGTAAATACAAAAATTTGTTTAGTGAAGAATAATACAATAATGTATTTTGTAGTGAAAACTGAAAAAAACCCTTCCTTTTATAAATATTGAAATCTACATTGTAAAAATTTCTATTAAATCCATTAGTATTTGAATATAAAGAATTTTCAATTGACGATAAAAAATTCTCCTGAGCAGAAGAATATCCCAAACCTATATAATAAATTAATTTTTTGGGTTTAAAAGTATAAGTACCTAAAAATCCATACGTTTTTTGATTGTACTTTTTATATTGTAATAATGGTGAATCTAAATTTAAAATGTTCGGAAAGTTATCTATTTGAAAGCTATTTTTTTGATGGTTGATGTCATTAAAAATATAAAGAGCTAAAAGCTTTGTTGGAGATAATTTAGATGTATAACTTAATTGTTGGGATAATGTATAAGGCTTATCATTAATTTTTTCATATATATTATTTTCAATAGTACCAAAAGTTTGATCTATCTGGATATTTTTATTTGCACTGTATGGATCAAATGCTAAACTATAAGTAAGTAAACTGTTATCTGACACCAAATAATCAATATTAGCTCTGGTTCTGTTAAAAAATAGATTTTCTTTTGTTTTTATATTTTCGGCAGTACTATAATTTGAATTTTGGTCAAAAAATAAGGTATTATTTAAGATATTTTTATTTTGGCTGACATTATTGAAAATGCTATATATATTAAGCTTCGTTTTTTTTGATAAATAAGAAGTAATGTTTAATGCACCAAAATTATTATACTTTTCCGTCATTTTATCATCACTTAGAAGGATTGTGGGAATTTGAAAATCTGAACCGCTGTTACGCCTGCTCACAAAATCATTTTTAGAAGCAATAATCATTTTGAAATATTGGTCAAATGTAATTACTTCATCGTTGATAGAGTTTGAATTCCCTATAAAACTAATATTGGCAGCTTTAGAAAATTTAAACAAATTTACACCTAATTTATAACGTCCTTCATAAGCAGAAACCAAAGTTGCATTGCCTGTTATTCTTCCTTTAAATTCTTTCTTTATACCAATATTTAAAGCTGTTTTATCCGAAGGTTCTAAATCTTTTACTTTTGAATAATCCGAATAATGATTAATAACTCTTATATCATCAATCATATCTGCACCTAAATTTTCTGTTGCTAACTGATGATTATCTCCAAAAAATTCTTTCCCGTCTACGAGGAGATTATCTACTTTTTTTCCGTTTACTCGTATTTGCCCATCACCTCCAACATCAAAGCCAGGTATTTTATTAAGGACATCTTTAAGGTTGCGTTCAGCTCCTGTCGTAAAATATTTTGTTTTATATGTTATTGTGTCTCCTTCTTGCTTTACGGAAGTTGATTGTCCGATAATCTTTACTTCTTCAATCTGATTCATTTTTTCTGAAAGTATTTCTTCCAGTACAATTGATTTCTGATTATTATCTACTGTAATTTCTTTATTAATCTTTTCGTAACCCATTTTATTGAGTTCCACACTATACGGTGTACCTTCATTGATTTGAAAACTAAATTTTCCATCTTCGTCAGAATTTCCATAAGCAAGTGTATTCCCATTTTTATCCAATACCTGAACAATTACATTCTCTATCGGAGAATGATTGCTATTAAGTGTCTTCCCGGTGATTTTAAACTGAGAAAACACAAAAACAGGGAAAAATAAAAAGAACAGAAAATTGAAGTTCTTCATTTATACTATAAAATTGTTTTTGAGTAGTAAAAGTAATCTCCATAAAAAGTATAGAGGTTTCTAAATTTTATTATTGGCCTGTAACTTTAAAATTATTAGGATGTTCTCTTTTAAAATCATTGAGTCGCTCGTCAACCAGCTTTTTAAATTCTTCTCTGCTTATTTGTTTTCCTTTCGTAGGTGGAATCATCTGCCCTTTTGCATTTTCTTTTATTTCGATTGCTATATAATGACAGTTTTTGCTTTTTAATTCCACAATAAGTCCAGGCAATCCCCAATAAATACCTGGTCCTGCCATTGTAGGAACATCCGGAGAGTACCATGCTTCTACCAAATCATCTCCTATTTTTGCCTGAGCTTTTTTACATGTAAAACCTCCAATAGTTTTTGTTTCATTAATTAGTTTCCAATCTATTTTTTTTAAATCTTCTGAAATTAAAAATTCTTTATCCAGTATCATTCTTGAAGATACTGATTTTTGGGTTTTATAATTTTCGTACATCTCAACAGTTACTCCAAAAGACAACACAGTCTGTTTCATTTGTATATTTCCTGTATTCATATCTTCTGGTGTGTCTACTTTTTTTTGTACCTTTTTATACAAAGCCTCATTATTATTAAATGAGAGTTCGTAATAATTTGGAAGAGGTTTCGTATTTTTACTAACCATTTCCCGATATGGTTCAGGCACATCTTTAAAAGCATCTGGAGAGAGAATTGGTTGCTCTTCATAAGAAGCAATACTTATGATATTTTCTTTTGTATTGCCTTGCGCAGAAGCAAATAGACAAGCAAAAAGAAAATATACTGAAAAAATAATTTTCATAAAATAGATTTATTTATTAAAAAATTAAAATAGCATTAACATAGGCTAATGCTATAATTTACTTATTTATTAAACTTTATGGAACACATATCCAATAATCATTATAATATAAAGCATCGCCAATCACATAATAGAATTCAACATGTATCCAAGTTCCTATTATACTAACTTTTTTATTAACTATTTCCTCATTTTCAACAAGAGAATTAGTTGTATTAATTGTTTGAACATTTGGAGTCTTTTCTGTCTCCAATTTTACATCTTTTGCAAATCCTAATGAAATGCCCGATAGCAGAACTGCTATTGATAGAATTTTTTTCATAAAAATGATTTTTAGATTTTAATATAAATTTTATTACACTAAAAAAACATTTGTGCACTCGTGTTTTTCTGAAGACTAAACTAAACATATTTCTTTCTACAGTGATACACTTTCAATAAAAATATTTATACTTTTAGTAAAAAAAATTATACTTTTGAGGAAAATAAATATAAACGATGGAAATGGAGAAAATTATAGAGAAAATAGCCCAACAAAGGAATAAAAAGGGCTATACTTATGAAAATATGGCTCATGAATTAGACATCACTCCTGCTGCTTATCGCAAAATAGAAACCGGAGAAACTAAACTAAGTGTGGAAAGACTGATGAAAATATCTGAAATTCTCGACGAAGATTTATCCAATTTTTTGGATATAGATACTAAAAATGTATTTAATAATCAATCCAATGAAGGAAACGGCTATGTAGAAATTATCAATAATGATTATAAAGATCTTATTAAAGATATTAAAGAAACATATGACAAGCTAATCCAGTCAAAAGACGACCAGATAGTCATGCTAAAAGAACAAATCTCATTTCTGAAAGAAAAAAACTAAAAACGGGCAGAAATTTCTGCTCGTTTTTTTGTTTATAATAATTTGATTTTGTCGTCTGAGATATCGATGATCTTATCTTTATAAAGTCCTCCGATTGCTTTCTTGAAGTTTTTCTTACTCATCTGAAGCTCATCTTTAATCTCTTCAGGTGAAGATTTATCTGAGACATAGAGAAGTCCATAATTTTCTTCCAGTTTGTTCAGAATCTTTTGTTTGAACTCATCAATATTTTCAAAACCTTCCGGCTGTAAAGAAATATCTATTTTTCCATCTTCACGAATGGTTTTGATATATCCTGTTTCCTCTGATAGCGGATATAGCTTTTTGAAAACATCGGAAGCATATATCAAACCAATGTATTCTTTGTTGATGATCACATTCCAGCCCAGTTCACTTTCATTCATCATAATCAGGTCTACTTTGTCTCCTTTTTTGAATGGAAGCTCATCATACTGAGGGTTTCTCTTAAACTTGGTAGTTCCGGTGATCAATTCCATATCTTCGTCTACATAGATATACACCAGATATCTTTTTCCTTCGATGATTTTTGTTTTCTGCTGTTTGTAAGGGATAAATAAATCTTTAATGATTCCCCAATCCATAAAAGCTCCGCTTGGAAGACTTTGTACACAGCTCATTACCGCAAATTCACCTACTTCAGCCAATGGAATTTCGGTAGTAGCTTTCAATTTATCATCATCCTGATATACAAAAACTTCAACCTCCTCACCGATTTCTTTTTCATCCTGAATAAAGATTTTTGGCAGAAAAGCCTTTTCACCGGATTCATCCACAAGGATGCATCCTGAATTAATTTTTTCTGAAATTGTTAAAGTTTGAGTTTTTCCGAGTTGCATGATGATAAAATTAGCTGACAAAGGTACGGAAATTTGAAGATGCGATCCTAGTCTATATAATTATAATTGCTTTAAGGACTTTACAAAAAGTTATGAAACTATGAAAAACGTAGTGTTTTAAAAGATATGTTTTGGCTGAAGCCAATGAATTGACTGTATAAAATAAATGATCTAAAGCCCGTTTCTATTGAATATTATAAGTTCGAAATATAATCCATCAGCTCACGTTTGCTGCTTTCAAAATCAAAAGCATCATACACCATGAAATATTGGTTTTTGTCTGCACAGTTACGGAACATCGATTTAGCGAGTGCCAATTTCTTATTATCAAAACTGAGTGCTTTCACCAGATCTCTTATTTGTGCAGAAGTAAACATAGAAGTACGCATTTGCTGATTAATCATCGCAATTTTTCCATCATCAAACTTCTCATTTCTCATCATCATATCAAAAAACTGGCGAAAAGAATGAGTATCCATTACATTTCCGTGATTGTATCCATCTCCGGGTTGGTTGCCATAAGGATTATTCCATACATCATTCCAGTCATTAAAGCCATATTGATTTTGTACAGGATAAGAATCCAGGAGATATAACCCTTCGTTGGTAAAAAAATCAAGTACTGTTCTATTGTTATTTCGAAGCACCAGTGTGGTTCTGTAGATCAGAAATCCATTATCATATATGGAGATAGGAATTCTCCCTGATGGCAGATCAAAAAACTTGTATTTTCCGGAACCGTTTCCCATCATTTGGTCTCCCACTTCAACGGTAAAAAAGCCTTGTTCAGGAATTCTCAGAAAAACTTCTGCATAGCCATAGTTCCTGTTCCATTGATAATCAGGCTTTTCTATTATATTTTCATATCCTCTTCTCTTAGAAGTTGTATTATTTCCGGATCTCCGCTGATCAAAAGTTTTATTTCTTTCATCCGGACTTTTAGAGGTTCTCATTTCTGTAGTGGAAGCCTCATTTTTTAATAATTCTCCTGCTTTTCCCGCTTTCTGTGCCCATGAACTGATTCCCGCCAAAAGCATACCACTGATAAAAATCTTTTTCATACATGAAATTTTCAAAAACCGTCTCCATTATTATGCCAAAAAAAGGAGAAACCGAATTGATTTCTCCTTTTTATATTTAAATAATTAAATTTATTAATCAAATATTACATATGGATAGGTCTTTTTGCTGTAGCATCCAATGCAGCTTCTTTAATAGCTTCTGCATAGGTTGGGTGAGCGTGAGAACTTCTTGCAATATCTTCAGCACTTGCACGGAATTCCATAGCAATTACTCCTTCAGCAATAAGGTCAGCAGCTCTTGCTCCTACGATGTGCATTCCTAAAACCTCGTCAGTTTTTTCGTCTGCAATAATCTTAACAAGACCGTCAACATCACCACTTGCACGGCTTCTTCCTAATGCTCTCATTGGGAAAGAGCCTACTTTGTAAGCTATACCTTCTTCTTTCAGCTGCTCTTCAGTTTTACCCACTCCTGCAACTTCCGGCCATGTATAAACAACACCAGGAATCAGGTTATAATTGATGTGAGGTTTTTGTCCAGCTAAAGTTTCAGCAACGAAAACTCCTTCTTCTTCAGCTTTGTGAGCCAACATCGCACCTTTGATAACGTCACCAATCGCATAGATATTAGCAACATTGGTCTGTAAGTGGTCGTTTACTTTTACTCTTCCTCTTTCGTCAAGTTCTACACCTGCTTTTTCAAGACCAAGACCGTCTGTGTAAGGTTTTCTACCTACAGAAACCAAACAGTAATCTCCTTCTACTACTACTTCTTCTCCTTTTTTATCTTTAGCCGTGATCTTTACGGTATCTCCGTTTCTTTCAACCGCAGAAACTGCAGTAGAAAGCATAAACTTCATTCCTTGTTTTTTAAGAACTTTAGTCAATTCTTTGCTTAAAGCTCCATCCATTCCAGGGATGATTTTATCCATAAATTCAACAACAGTTACCTGTGCTCCTAATCTCAGGTATACAGAACCTAGTTCAAGACCGATAACTCCACCTCCGATTACTACCAGATGTTTAGGAATTTCTTTAAGGTTTAAAGCTTCCGTAGAAGTAATCACTCTTTCTTTATCTAAAGAGATGAAAGGCAGTGTAGAGGGTTTAGAACCAGTTGCAATGATGGTATATTTAGATTCGATGGTTTCAGAAGAACCGTCGTTTTTTGTCACTTTAATCTGAGTAGCAGATTCGAAGCTTCCTACTCCTTCAAAAACAGTAATCTGATTTTTGTTCATCAGATAGCTGATTCCGTCTGTATTCTGCTTAATTACTTCGTTTTTACGCTCGATCATTCTTGCGATATCCGCTTGCGGCTCATTGATGATAATTCCGTGACCTGCAAAATTGTGTTTTGCATTTTCGAAATGCTCAGAGCTGTCAAGAAGCGCTTTTGACGGAATACATCCAACGTTAAGACAAGTTCCGCCTAAAGTTGAATATTTTTCAATAATTGCTGTTTTGAAACCTAATTGTGCTGCACGGATAGCAGCAACATAACCACCGGGACCAGAACCTATTACGGTAACATCGAATTGACTCATGTTATTGTATGAATTTGTTTATTATTATCTATCTTAATTCTCACAAATTTACATATAAATTACCAAGCACCAAAGTGAGTTTTATCAATTTTATTGAATTTTAGATTTTAAAAAAACTTTTATCTATTGGCTTTTATCCAGATAATCACCGCTAAAAAAATTAAAATCATTCCCATTTTGATTCCTCCCAAAACCATCATCATTATTCCTGAAAAAATAACGATAACTCCTGCTATATATAACATGATACTGATAACAGAACGATATTTATTTTTTTTCTTTAACATCTCCTGTTTATCAGTATGAATTCCTTTCATTACTTCATCTACATCTTGTTGATTGTAGCCTTCCTGAAGTATTAATCGATAAATATATTTTTCGCTATAATTTTCAGCCAGATAGGTATTGTATTTATTAAATATTTCTCTCTTCAATTCGTCCTTCATGGTTAAAAATAGGATTAATTAGTAAAAGTAATTATTTTATATATTCATTTTCCAGAAATTACAGATCTACATTCAATTTTCCCTGTCCAAATTCGCCTGTACTTTCAAAAAATGAACCTCCATACACATACCATTCAAGACTTTCAAGATAATCCACTGCATTTTCCGGGGTTATTTGTGGACGGTCTTTTTTCGAAACAATTCCTTTGTACCATCTTCCTGATTGGGAAAAGCTTTCATATTCCACAAAATAATGAATCCATATTCTTTGGCACAACTTGCATTGCTGAATCGTTACTTCTCCATATCTTCCGTTGGTATGATCAATTCCTAATTCCGAACTTCTATACTCTGTATAGCTGGAGTTCGGTTTCTCACAGGCGCATCCTAATTTTTGGATTTTATTCATGAATGAAAAAATTGGTTTTCAGATAAAATTTATAGCTCCAAAAGTAAGAAATTAACACCCTATAAAGCAAATGGGGTTATGAAGGTTTGATCAAATCCAGTAAAACCTTTTCATATTTATCAAGAATAATATTCTTTGAGAACCTTGATTTAATAGAGTTTTTTATAGCATCCCGATTATAATTGCTCTGAAGTATTCTTACAATCTCCTGGGCAAATCTGTCATGGTTCTCAATGTCTGCAATTTCTCCGTTTACATTATGCTGAATAATCTCATTGATTCCTCCCGGGCAGTTATTGGCTAAAGAATAAGTTCCGCAGGCACCTGCTTCAAGAAGAACATTGGGAAAACCTTCGTATCGTGAAGAAAGCACAAATAAATCCGCATATTTCAGATACTGATAGGGATTTTCCTGTCTGCCATGGAAAATAACTTTTTTTAATCCTAAGAGTTCTTTGGTCTGAAGGAGCAGGTCTTTATCTTTTCCGTCACCTAAAATATGGAGCATGATGTTTTCATTTTTAAGCCTTGAAAAAACCTTCAGCAGGTTATCAAATCCTTTTCTGGAAGATAAATTGCCAATTGCAACTACATTTTTATAATTGTATTTGAAGCATTCGGGTTTTACGGACAAAGCTATTTTATCTTCAATGAAATCAAAGTCTACAGGATTATTGATCTTGACAATTTTTTTCTTTTTAATATTAAAATTATCAACAAGATCCTTCATCATATCATCACTTTGAGCAATGATTCTCTGATAATTATTGTAAAAATTATAGAAAAACTTAATTTCTTTGCGGGTTACATGCTGTGTAACAACATTGGTTTCCCTTGCAATGAATTTTGTTCTTGGAAACAGTTTTATAAATAAGGATAAATAAGCATTCACTTCCCCAAAACCGGAGAATACAATATCAGGTTTTCTTCTATAGATTTCTCCTAAAATAGGTTTTAATGAATGTCTGATTCTTTCGGTATTGATATCGATAATTTCGACATCTTTTTTCAGGAAATTCAAATATCCGCCTTGTTTACGTAACAGCAATATCTTAGGCTCAAACCGATCTCTGGAAAGATGATTCGCTATAGTAGTAACAATCCTTTCTGCACCCCCGGTTTCTAAATCCGGCAAAATAAATATGACAGATATCTTTTTCATCTTATCAAAGTTACTAAAAAGTTTAGTTATCTTTCAAATGTTGCAAGGATGAAGATAGCGGTTTTGATGGTAATTAACAGAAATTAACTTAGCTTTAATTTGACTATTATTTACTATTCAGTTGATATGCCATAAAAATAAAGTAAGTTCTTCTACTGAAAAACTTACTTATATTATTATATTCTAAAAATATATTGTTATCTTAGTTGGCTACGTCACTGATAAATTTTATTCTCAACATTCTCACTTCTTCATCAGACAATTCATCCCCGAATTCATCCAGCAATACTTTCATGCTGTCACTTTCAGATTCGTTCATGAATTCCATGAAGCCGTCTACGATGTCTTCATCAAAATTATCTTCAATATAGTAGTCGATATTCAGCTTTGTTCCCTGGTAAACGATCCTTTCCATCTCTTTCAAAAGTTCATCCATAGAAAGGTTTTTGGCTCTTGCTATATCTTCAAGATCAATTTTTTTATCGGTACTCTGAATGATAAAAACTTTATGGCTTGATTTATTGGCCACCTGCTTCAATACCATATCCTGAGTACGTTCGATATTGTTATCTTCTACGTATGTTTTGATGTAGTCTGCGAATTCTTTACCGTATTTTTTCGCCTTTCCTTCCCCAACACCGTAGATTTTGGTAATTTCATCTACCGTAATCGGATACTGAACGGTCATATCCTCCAAACTTGGATCCATAAATACGGTGTATGGTGGAATTCCGTGTTTTTTGGCGACTTTCTTTCTCAGTTCTTTCAACAGGTTAAAAAGGTTCTGATCCAGACCTCCTCCTGCCTGCTGCTGTACCTGATCGCTCTCAGCTTTGGCCTGAGTAAGATCAAATTCTCTGTCTTCAGCAATTAAAAAAATGTCTTTAGATTTACCACTCAGGACACTTTTCCCTTTTTCTGTAATTTTTAAAACACCGTAGGTTTCAATATCTTTTTGTAAAAAATTCTGAACAGTGGCCTGTCTCAAAATGGTTTTCCAGTAGTTATCTTTTTCGTCTTTTCCAAAACCAAAATGCGAGCTTTGCTCAAGTTTATAGGATTTTGTCACTGCATTTTCTTTTCCTACAATGACGGATATCAGATCTTTTGACTTGAATTTTTCCCCTGTATCATTAATCAGTTCCAAAGACTTTTTTAAATCAGCCGTTGCATCCTTCAATTTTGGCGGATTGGATGAGTTGTCACACATCTTTGCTCCGTTTCCGTTCACCGGATCGAAACTTTCTCCAAAATAGTATAGAATGTATTGTCTTCTGCTCATTGAAGTTTCAGCATATCCTACCACTTCATTCAAAAGCTGTAATCCGATTTCTCTTTCTGAAACAGGTTTTTGAGCCAGGAATTTCTCCAGTTTTTCAATGTCTTTCGGATCGTAGAATGCCAGACAGTGACCTTCGCCTCCGTCTCTTCCTGCTCTTCCTGTTTCCTGATAGTAGCTTTCCAGTGATTTCGGGAAGTCATAATGAATAACAAAACGTACATCCGGTTTATCAATTCCCATCCCAAAGGCAATAGTTGCCACAATTACATCTACTTCTTCCATCAGGAATTTATCCTGATTCGCGACTCTCACTTTTTGGTCAAGACCGGCATGATAAGGAAGAGCGTTGATCCCGTTTACCTGCAGAAGCTGGGCAAATTCTTCCACTTTTCTACGGCTCAGGCAGTAAACAATCCCTGATTTCCCTTTATGCTGATTGATAAATTTAACGATTTCCTTATCTACATTAATTTTAGGACATACTTCATAATAGAGATTAGGACGGTTGAAACTTTCTTTAAACACCAATGCATTGGTCATTCCTAAAGTTTTCTGGATATCATCCTGAACCTTAGGAGTTGCAGTAGCCGTTAAAGCAATCACCGGTACATTGGCGATTTTGTCTATAATCTGTTTCAGATTCCTGTATTCCGGTCTGAAATCATGTCCCCACTCTGAAATACAGTGGGCCTCGTCGATAGCAAAGAAAGAAATTTTCACTTCTTTCAAAAAATCCAGGTAATCATCTTTAATTAATGATTCAGGAGCTACATACAGAAGTTTGGTTTTGCCGCTTTTTATGTCGTCAAAAACCTGTTTGGTCTGTGTTTTATTTAATGATGAATTCAGTACATGTGCTACCCCATCATCCGATGAAAGGCCGTTTACAGCATCTACCTGATTTTTCATCAACGCTATCAGGGGAGAAACTACTATTGCCGTTCCTTCCGAAATAAGAGCCGGAAGCTGGTAACATAATGATTTTCCGCCACCTGTAGGCATTAAAACAAATATATCCTTCCCATTCAATAGGTTATCTATAATTTGTTCCTGCTGGCCCTTAAATGTAGAAAACCCAAAATACTTTTTCAATTCGCCTGATAAATTGGCTTTTTTTGCGCTCATCTAATTTTCTATTGCTAAATTTGCATGTCACCCAAAGTTATAAAAATTCTGCTTAAAATAAAAGCGAACGAATTTATAAAAAATAAAATTTATATTAAATATTCTTTTTAAAATATAACGTTTTTTAGGAACTTTTTTGTATACCTTATCATCGTAAAATGGATAGAACCAATATTATATCAATTGCCAAAAGCACTTTAGAAATAGAAATTTCTGAACTAGAAAAATTAAAAAACAGAATTGATGGCCAGTTTGCCCATGCTGTAGAGATCATTCACTCGGCAAAAGGGAAGCTCATTGTAGTAGGAATTGGAAAATCTGCCCATGTGGGTAACAAAATCGTAGCTACCTTAAATTCTACGGGTACACCTTCTCAGTTTTTACATGCTTCGGAAGCTATTCATGGTGATCTTGGAGTGATTCAGAAGCAGGATGTGGTTCTGTGCATCTCGAATTCCGGAAATTCTCCTGAAATTGCCAATCTGGTTCCTTATTTAAAGGATTATTCTTCTGCCTTAATTGGAATGACCGGAAATAAAGCCAGTAAACTGGCTGAATTTTCAGAAGTGATTCTTGATACTCATGTTGACATCGAAGCCTGCCCGAATAAACTGGCCCCCACAAGTTCTACAACGATACAAATGGCGTTGGGAGATGCTTTGGCTGTTGCTTTAATGGAGCTGAATGATTTCAAAGCTAATGATTTTGCCAAATTCCATCCCGGAGGAAGCTTAGGAAAAAATCTGACTTCCAGAGTGGAACAGTTTTTATCTTCCCAAAAACCTCAGGTTACGGAAGATTCTTCAATAAGAGATGTCATTATTTCCATCAGTGCCTCAAGTCATGGAATTACAGTGGTCACCAATGGAGACGAGATTATTGGCGTTATTACAGATGGAGATTTAAGAAGGATGCTGATGAAAGGAGAAGATATCAGTACGGTATCTGCTAAAGATATTATGTCTGCCCGTCCGAGAACGATTGAAAAAGAAGCTCTGGCTAAAGAAGCCATGAAAATTCTGAAAGAAAATAATATCGGCCAGCTTGTTGTAACGGAAAACGGAAAGTATTTCGGAATTATCGATCTGCATAAACTGTTAGACGAAGGGATTAACTAGACTTTAAATAATACATTTCAGACATTATACCTTCGGATCAGCATTTTAATTAAATATTTTTAAGGTATTATGATTATTCTTTATTTACTGATTCTATTTCCTATATTTTTGAAAAAATATCTTGACTACCAGGATTCACAAAGGAATAGAGTGTATCATACGCCGTCGGAATCTGATCATAGTCCTGAATATTTTCATTATGATAGAAATCTGTACTATGATCAAAAATGCCAAGACTATTTTAACGGTGTCATACGATGTCTGATCTTCTGTACTTATAATGATAAAAAATTCAATTCTGTTGCAGACTGTCTGTCTCTGACAGATATCGGAGATGATTTACGTATATTTTCAGACAGGGAAGAAATAGAATCATTATTCAGAAATAATTTCATCAGCGAATCGCTGAGACTGAAAATAGCAGATTTTAAAAAGATTACTGATGAAGTGGATGAAGAAGAATGGTATTTCGAATCAATAGACCTTAGTAATGATGAAAGGTGGAAAAAAATCAACGCAGCAGCAGAAGACATTTTAACAGAAATGAATATTAAAGAAAGGGATTTTGATTTTGCTTTATATGTCCCCCGATAATTTTAGAATCCAACAACGGTCATTTAACTAAATATTTCATAAGTTTGCACTTTAAAAATTTTTATTCTGTGAGTGATGGTAAAGACATGTCCTTTCTTGGGCATATAGGAGAATTAAGAGGGCATCTGATCCGTTCGATTATTGCTATCATAATTGCGGCATTTGTGGTTGGTTTTAATATCAACTGGATTATGGACCATATCTTTTTTGGGCCTACCAGAAATGATTTCCCGACTTTCAGAGTTGTTAATCATTTTTCAAGAATGATTTTAGGAGAAGACAGTATTCATCTTCCAAAGGATTTCCCTGTTCGTGTACAAAGATTGTATCAGCAGTTCAATGTAATGATGGCTGTTTCAATTTTTGGAGGAATGGTAGCTGCATTTCCATATATCGTATGGGAACTGTGGCGTTTTATTGGTCCCGCTTTACATCCGAGAGAGAGAAAAAATTCTATTTATATTATTAATGCGGTATGGATTCTTTTCATGACCGGAGTATTATGCGGTTATTTCCTAATCCTTCCGTTTGCGGTTAATTTCGGGGTTATTTTTAAGATCTCAGATATTATCGTTCCGCTTTATGATTTAAGTGATTATACCACTTTATTTTTACAGGTGGTTTTGGGTATGGGTGTTATTTTCCTTTTCCCGATTCTGATCTACTTCCTTACCAGCATCGGAATTCTTACTCCTACATTTATGAAGACTTACCGCCGTCATGCTATTGTTTTGATTATGGTAGTAGCTGCAATTATTACTCCGGCAGATGTTTTAAGTATGCTGATGGCTGCATTCCCGCTGCTTATTTTATATGAGTTCAGTATTATGATGTGTGCATTCACTTATAAAAAAGTACAGAAGAGCAACGGAAATCTTCCTGCAGTACAGAAATAACAGATTTTTTTTATTATATCAAAGCCCGGCAATGACCGGGCTTTTTTTAGGACTTCTTAAAATCTGTATTTAATTTGATTTCCGGCATGTGGCTATTAATTTAATTTTATACTTTTGAAAAGATTTAATAAAAGTTCAAATGAAAAAATTGTCATATACACTCTTATTTGCATCAGGGCTGGTTTTCGGACAGTTCTTTGAGAAGGATAAGGTTTTCACCAAACAGGATACTTTAAAGGGTTCCAATACTGAATTCAGAAATTTCTGGGATGTCAAGAAATATGACCTTTCCGTAGAACCGGATTTTGAACAGAAAAGTATCAAAGGAAATAATAAAATCAGCTTTGAGATTATTAAAGATGTTATCAATCCTGTTTTCCAGATTGATCTTCAGCAGCCCATGAAAGCAGATAAAGTAGAAGGAAATTTTCCCATTTCCAATTATAAGCAGGATGGAGACTTTATTTTCATTACTACGAATAAAAAATTCAAAAAAGGAGAAAAATATACGATTAACGTCATTTATTCCGGAAAGCCTACCATTGCTAAAAGAGCTCCCTGGGATGGCGGATGGGTTTTCACTAAAGATGAGAAAGGAAATCCATGGATGACTGCTGCTGACGAAGGCATAGGAGCTTCCATATGGCTTCCTACCAAAGATATCTGGAGTGATGAACCTGACAACGGAATCATCATGAAAATTATAACTCCTAATGATCTGGTAGGTGTGGGTAATGGCAGACTCACTGACAAAAAAACTACCGGCAGTAAAACGACCTATACCTGGGAGGTTAAAAATCCTATCAATGCCTACTCCATTATCCCAAGTATAGGAAAATATGTAAATTTCAAAGATACATTTGACGGTGAAAAAGGAAAACTGGACCTGGATTACTGGGTAATTGACTATAATCTGGACAAGGCAAAAAAACAGTTTCAACAGGTAAAACCTATGCTCTCAGCATTTGAATACTGGTTTGGTCCGTACCCATTTTATGAAGATTCATACAAACTGGTAGAGTCTCCTCACCTTGGTATGGAACATCAGAGTAATGTAGCCTATGGAAACAAATATCAGAACGGCTATCTTGGAAGAGACCTTTCAGGTACAGGAGTGGGATTAAACTGGGATTTCATTATTATTCATGAAAGCGGCCACGAATGGTTCGCCAATAATATCACAGCAAAAGACCAGGCTGACATGTGGATCCATGAAAGTTTCACCAACTATTCCGAGACTCTTTTCACGGAAAAATATATGGACAAAAAATCTGCGGACATCTATGTTCAGGGGATCAGGCAAGGGATAGGCAATGATGTTCCTATTATTGGCAAGTACGGCGTAAGAAACGAAGGCAGTGGAGACATGTACCCGAAAGGTGCCAACATGATTCATACCATAAGACACATCATCCATAATGATGAAAAATTCAGACAGATTTTAAGAGGTTTGAATAAAGATTTTTATCATCAGACGGTTACCACACAACAGGTAGAAAATTATATCTCCTCAAAATCAGGAATCGATTTTTCAACGGTCTTTGATCAGTACCTGAGAACAATAAAAATTCCAACTTTTGAGTATGCTCAGGATGGTGACACTTTAAAGTTCCGGTATACCGATGTGGTAAAAAAACTGAAATTACCTATCATCATCAATGGTGATCAAACCATAAATCCAACGGAAGAATGGCAGACTGTAAAGCTTAAAAAGAGCACTCCGGTTGAGCTTGATCCCAACTATTATATTAATTATAAAAATATTAAATAAAGAAAAAGGCAGATTTGCATACCAGCAGATTTGCCTTTCTCTTTTTACCTTTAAAATTTTAAGAAAAGTTTAATACTTTCTTCGTAACAAATTCAGAAAAAAAGCAACTATTTAACTATTAATTTACACCTAATGAGAAAAACAGTACTTAGCCTTGGTATTTTTGCTGCTTTTTTAGCAAATGCTCAGTCTATAAAAACCACTATTGACCTTGTCAATGTAAAAGATGATAAAGTAGCCGTTACCATGGAATTTCCGAAAATGAAATCCGGAGATATTAAATTTCATTTTCCAAAAACAGTTCCGGGTACGTATTCTGTAGACGACTATGGAAGATTCATCGAAGGAATCAAATTTTACGATAATAAAGGAAAAGAACTTACTTATACTAAAGTAAATGATAATACCTATTCGTTGAAAAATGCGCAGGGTCTTTCCAAAATCTCCTATCTTGTGAATGACAGTTTCGATGATGAATTGGATACATCAAAGCATAAAGCTGTATTTTCTCCTTCAGGAACTGATATTGAAGAAGGAAAAGTATATATGATCAATACCCACGGATTTATCGGATATATCGAGAACATGCAGGATGTTCCTTATCAGCTTGTCGTTCAGAAACCAACTGATTTCTACGGAACTACAGCACTGGTAGATCAGGATAAATCTGAATCTACAGATACCTATACTCTTGCCAACTATGCGAAGGTAACAGATTCTCCGTTAATGTATACAAAGCCGGATTATATTACCTTCAATGCCGGAGGAATGGATCTTGTACTGGGTGTATATTCTCCGACAGGAAAATATAAAGCAGCAGATTTCAAAGAAAATCTTGAAAAAATGGTGGTTGCCCAGAAGAAATTCCTTGGGGATATGAACACCAATAAGAAGTACGCCATCATGCTTTATCTTTCCGGTGGTGACGGACCTCAAATAAAAGGTTTCGGAGCTTTGGAACACCATGAATCTACAAGTGTGGTTCTTCCTGAAGGAATGCCGAAAGATGCTATTGACAAGACCATTACAGATGTGGTTTCCCACGAATTTTTCCATACAGTAAACCCTCTGAAAACCCACTCAGAAGAAATTCACTATTTCGATTATGCAGATCCGAAAATGTCTCAACACTTATGGATGTATGAAGGAGGAACGGAATATTTCGCCAATCTTTTCCAGATTCAGGAAGGTTTGATCAATAAAGATCAGTTCCTTGAAAGAATCGGAGAGAAGATTGCGAACTCCAAGAGCTATGATGATACGATGCCATTTACGGTAATGAGTAAAAATGTATTGGTAGAGCCTTATAAAGACCAGTACAGAAATGTATATGAGAAAGGAGCTCTTCTTGCGATGTGTCTTGATATTGAGCTTAGAAAATTGTCCAACGGAGAAATGGGATATCGTGATATGATCAGAAAGCTGTCTCAGAGATTTGGTGAAAACAAACCTTTCAAAGATAATAAACTGATTGACGAATTGGTAACGGTAACCGGATATCCTCAGGTAAAAGAATTCTACAACAAATATATTGCAGGAAACCAGCCAACACCTTATGCACAATACCTGAACATGGTAGGTGTGGATATTAAAAAGCAGGAAAGCCAGCCTCTGTTCTGGTTTATCAAAGATCCGAACCAGACAGGTTTTGATGAAAAGACCAATGCCTTTGCTTTTGATGAACATTCTGCATTGTCTCCATTTGCAAAAAGTATCGGATTTAAAATCACAGATCAGGTACTTGCTTTAGATGGAAGAACGGTAGATATCAAAAAGGTACAGGATTTTATCGGATATACCAGAACCATCAAGGACGGACAGGAAGTTACGGTAACCATTCTAAGAGACAACGCCGGTAAAAAAGAGAAAATGACATTGAAAGGAAAAGCAATCCTGGATAAAATGACTATGGAAATACCTGCATTCAAGGCAAATCCAACTCCGGAAGAACTGAAACTACAGACACAGTGGCTTACTGGTAAAAAATAAAGAGAAAAGCGGGGAAAAGTTTCCCCGCTTTTTATTTTCTCAAGTGATCTTTATATTCGGTTTAATATTCAAATCTTGGCTTAACATTCAAACCTAACAGGTTTTAAAAACCTGTTAGGTTTCTTATTTGTAAAAGAAATTTGCAGTTAAAGAATTTCCTCCTTTCTGATTGTTATTCTAAAAGTACTTCCCTTTCCTACTTCAGTCTGAGAAATCTTGATATCTCCATTATGATATTCATGAATAACTCTTCTTGCCAGTGAAAGCCCTAATCCCCAGCCCCTTTTTTTGGTAGAATACCCTGGATTAAAAGCATTTCTTGCCTGCTGTTTGGTCATTCCGCTTCCGTTGTCCTTTACTTCGATGAGAATATTTTTATTCCTTTCAAAGACAGACATGGTGATAGCTCCTTCTCCTTTCATGGCATCCACAGCATTTTTCACCAGATTTTCGATCACCCAGCTCATCAGGATTTTATTGTGGGGAACCAGAACGGTATATGTAGGTAGATTGAGGGTAAAATTGATTTTTCTGGAGATTCTTGTTTTTAAATAATCATAATTCTCCTGTATGGTTTCATTGAAATTTCTATCGTTCAGCTCTGGAACAGAACCTATTTTTGAAAATCTTTCAGAAATAGTTCTAAGCCTTTCAATATCTTTTTCTATCTCATGTACTCCTTCTGATTCAGGATTATCAAGCTTCATGATTTCCATCCATCCTATCATAGAAGATAAAGGAGTTCCGATCTGATGGGCGGTTTCTTTAGCCAATCCAGCCCAAAGATAGCCTTCATCCGTCTTTTTGATGGTTCTGAAAAACCAGAAAGAAAAACCGAAATACAACAGAATAAACAAACCTAAAATATAGGGAGAATACCGGAGATTATTAAGCAGACGCGAGTTATCGTAATACACAAACTGATTGTTTCCATCCGGCACTTTGATCTCAATAGGATCATAATTTTTCTCCATATTCCGGATCAGACTCTGCAGTTTTTCAGGATTCTTAATTGTGCTTTCAGGAATATTTCTGTAGTATCCGAGGTCAAGAATCGGGTTTTTATATTTATCTGTTACAATGAAGGGAATGGTATTGTTGATATTCAGAATATCCGGCAGCAAATCCAGAACATCTGTATCCGGAGTTTTCACTTCCTGCTGTATCCTTATGGCTTTGGAAAGAAGGCTGATCCTTTTAATCTCCTCTTTTCTGAGAAAATTAATAAGCGATGTTGAGGCCACTACAATGGCAATAACCAAAGTAGTCATGACAACAAAAATGATCCAGTTATTCAGTCTGGTGAGTATGGATTTTCTCAAAGGTTTTTTATTTTAAAACATTCAGGATTTTCTGCAGCTCAGTATTTCCACTTCCCTGATAGTTGTTGATGATAATTGAAAATACATATTTTTTTCCATCTTTCGCGGTGTGATATCCTGCAAAAGATTTGGTATCTCTCATCGTTCCGCTTTTCATCTTCATCCCATTATCCTGAACCGGAAATCCGTCATAATACGCTTCAAACCATGATTGTTTTTTTGCATATAAAAGCGCCTGTACTTCTGCTTTTGCAGCCACATAATTTTGTGGAGAAAGTCCGCTTCCATCTGCAAAATTGATCATATTAGGATTGATTCCTTTTGATTTCCAGAATTCTTTCAGATAAGCAACCCCGCTTTTAAAGCTTGAATTTCCTTTCTTTTCCTTTCCTAAAGTTTTAATCAATGTTTCTCCATACAGATTGATACTTTTTCTTAAAAACCAGTAGACAATTTTATCTAAAGTCGGAGACTGATAAGTCAGGAGAATATTATTTTTCGGAGCTGCTAAAGGCTGCTTTCCTTCTATTTCGAGCTGAGAATTCGTTACTGCTTTTCCTGAAAGTTCAATCCCGGATTCTTTCAGCCATTGTTTTACTTCTGTGGCCAGCTGGAGTGGCGGATTAGGCGTAGAACCGGAAACCGTCACCGTTTTTCCTGCCGGAAGCATGCCGTTAATCAGCGCGACATCAGAATGAGGAGCTGTAAAAATCAGACTTTGATCTGAGCTTCCTCCTGCTTTAAGGTCATTGAGCCACTTCACACCTTCCAGCGGATAAGAAAAGCTTTTAAAATCAGTTCCGTTAATATTGATATCAAACTGGTTTTCTTTCCAGTTGATTCCCCATACACCTGCACCATAATAATTTCCAAGATCATCCCACGGCCAGCCTCCCGGAATGGTCTGGTGATCAAAATATGAATCATCAATAACAAGATCTCCTGATATTTTTCTTATCCCTGAGTTTTTAATTGCCTCAATCAGCTTCTTTTTAAAATTTTCAGGTTTATAGGCATCATATCTCCAGCTTCCTAATGTAGGATCGCCGTTGGAGCTGATGAAAAGATTTCCGTTCAGCGTTCCTCCGGAGATATTTCCGGAATAGCTTGAAGTGGTTGTGAAAGTATAGTTTTTTCCTAATGTTTCCAATGCTGCGCCTGCCGTGAAAATCTTCTGTGTAGAAGCAGTGGAAAGTCCTTTATTTCCCTGATACTCGTATATAAAATTGCCATTTTCATCGGAAACATAAAAAGATAAACTGGAAGATACTGCTCCCGAAGAATCCATCAGATCCTTTGTTACCTTATCTAATTTTTGGGCCATATTCTGCGCAGCTACCATCTGTACAGAAAGTACGAGAACAGCAAGTGTCTTTTTCATTGCATTGTTGTTTGAGTCAAAATGATTAAGTTTCAAATACATATTCCTGATAGTATCTGACCCTCTTTTCATTGATTTAAATTCTAAATCAAATATAGTTAAAATAAAAGCTTTTCATACTCCCTGAGATCATCGGAATTGAAAAGAACCTGATGGTAAGGAGATTTTTCAAATGAACGGTCATGTTTGAAATATTTCTCATAATCATCTTCATCTATAAAAATATCCATCTGACATTCTTTTATATAGTTTGATTTTTCTCCGTAATCTTCAATAAAATACCCGGAATCATTCCAGGGTTCATGATGACAGCGCAGACAGCTTCTTTGATATATAGCTTTATGACCACATATTTCACAATCCTGTAAGTTTTGAAACAATGCTAATATCTCATGCTGATTTTCTTTCGGAAAAAGTGAAATAGGTATTGTTTTTAAAAGCAGATAATAATTGGGTTCCTGCCATGAAAAATAAACTCCTTCTTCTTCCCTGTTATACAGCTGTAATCTCTGAAGGTCATATTCAACCTCAGCGCTGGTAATATTTTTAATATTCAGAACGGTCTTATTGTTTCTCGTGATATTCTGTTTGTCATCAATTTCAATAACGGGCTGCTGTTCCAGAAAATGATTCAGGCATAATGTGGTCTGCCATGCGCCGATTGTTCTCATTTTACCTTCTTCTCCACAAATCTCACAGGTCTTGACAGAAAGTTCTGAATATTTATCTTTGATTTTTTTAAGTTTGCCATTGAGAATTTCATCTTCGGAATAGGTGTAACATCTCAATTCACCCAACTTTTCTTTTCCAAAGACACGATGATTCATATTCCATCCTGCAACGGCAAATTCATGCAGCAAGTTCCGGATCAGTTCATCCCATCCGGTGCTGTTCACTGAAAAATTAGTGAGATTACGTTCTATGAAAAGATTGATTTCTTCTTTGTTCATTAAAGGCTGCTTCCTGCTTCTATTTCGTATGGCTCTTTTCCTTTTTCAAAAATCCTTGTCAGCTCACTTCCTTCAACGGTTATTGAATCTCCGGTTCTTCTGATCCAGTTTCCTTCTCTGAGACCAACTACTTTGATATCATTCTGGGTAAGGAATTCCTGGATACGGGTTTCTCTTGTTTCTCCATTATGTTTTAAGTCCGGATTAGGGTCAAGATAATGTGGGTTGATATTGAAAGGAACTAATCCCATACAGTCGAAACTTGGCGGATATACAATCGGCATATCGTTCGTTGTCTTCATATTCTGGCCTCCGATATTGCTTCCTGCGCTGCATCCGAGATATGCTTTTCCTTTTGATACATTTTCTTTCAGTACAGACATCAGCCCTTCTTCATGTAATGTTTTAACCAATAAAAAAGTATTTCCGCCTCCGGTAAAGAAACCTTTTGCCTGATGAATGGCTTCTTTTTTATCTTCGAATTCATGAAGTCCCTTCACTTTTATATGAATGGTTTCAAAGAAAGAACGTGCTTTTGCCGTATAGTCATCATGAGAAATTCCACCTGGTCTAGCGAAAGGGATAAACACAATTTCGTCGATTCCTTTATAGAGTTGGATTAATTCTTCTCTTAAATATTCCAGATATTCTCCACCAAAAAGTGTGGAGGTTGAAGCTAATATAATGTTCATATGATGAAATTATCGGTATTAATAATAAAAATGAATCACAAAGATAGCTTCAAAGATGAACGAATCAAAAATTAAACTAAAAAAATTCTGTTTCCCGTTAATATTTTCTAAAAAAACTTAAAGCCTCTAAATTTTACGGTTTTGTGGAATTATTATTGAATTTTAGATTATGAATTTAAAATATAAGATTATGAAAATGAGTAAAATTAATAGTAGAAGTCTATTTTTAGGTTTAATACTAGCAGGCAGTGTAAGTTTTGTAAATGCACAAACGACTCAGCCTGAAACATCGGCGACAACGAGTCAAACAACTAATCCAACTATCGAAGATCTTAAAAAACAGATCGCGGCCAATCCAAAGGATGCAGAATCATTAGCAAAACTGGCTAATGCTTACCAGGAGGCTTCAGACTGGCCAAACGCTATTGATACCTGGAAAAAAATATCAGTTTTATTACCGGACTGGGCTCCGGCTTATTACAGCCAGGCTTATTCCTATCAGTCTGCAAAAGATGATGCCAATGCAAAAATTGCTTATGAAAAGTATATTGCAACAGTAAAGCCTGAAGAAGTAGAGCAAAATAAGAAGAATCTGGCATACGCATATTTCTATCTTGCCTTTACAGAGCAGCAAACTGATCCTAATAAAGCAAAAGAACATATTGCAAAATCTATACAGTATGATCCTACCAACCAGGATGCTGTAAAGCTTAGCAAAGCATTAAATTCTTAGTAAAAACGAAATGCCGGAAAGTTTTTTCCGGCATTTTTTATTATGTCTAACTTAAATTTAACGCAGAGATCCAGTACATACTCCAATCTTTGTCACTTTCTTCTCTTGCTTAATAATTATCAATATTCAATTTAATCTTTGCGTTTTTAAAACTCTGACCTTTAATTTTTGGCTATCCTATTCAATCATCTTTCCAAAAAAATCTGTTTCACCATGTAAATGCCTGATGATTTTCTCGATATTTCTCTGAATACTGGCTTCTGTTTTTAAATTATTGATATATCGGATCAGCTCATTTCTTCTTGATGGAATCAGATTTTCGAAATTTTCTGTTGCCAGAGCACTTTCTTTGATTGCCTTTTCTAATTGAGGATGAATGGGAATACTTCGATCAGAATCGTCGTATTCCAACACAATTTCGATGACTTCTCCAATTCTTTTTGGAGAATTTTTCAGCATGGTCAGATTCACATACAGCCTCCATTCCCCCAGATATTTCATAAGGTTTTGCTTAAATTCTTTTCCATTCACCATTCCTTTTACAGCAATGGGACTTTTATTTCTCCCTGATTTTTCAAAAATCGTGTCCAGTATTTCTTCCGGAACAAATACAAAAGGATTAATTCCGATGATTTCCAATGTGGCGGTGAAACTGTTGTTTTTCATGGATGGTAATTTAAGTTGGCTGGCTAGAAGCTAGAAGCTAGAAGCTAGAAGCTAGAAGCTAGAAGCTAGAAGCTAGA
>NZ_JBMDJJ010000029.1:0-48818 GCF_057809135.1 Chryseobacterium sp. FG46
ACATTGGGAAAATCCCTATGTCCTTGAATTTTAGCTTTAGGAAATTTTGATTTTAATTCTTTTAAAAGTTTCAAAATAGACGCTTTCTGATCTTTGGTTCGTGTGTCTTTTGGATTTCCGTTTTTATCAATACCACCGATATATGAGATATTGATAATTTGTGAATTCCATCCGGCAACTCCATTTGACACCTGATCTATTGTTAACGTGTTGACTATTTCTCCATCAGCTTTTATCATATAGTGATACCCTGGGCTTTTCCATTTCAGGTTTTCCTTCCAATACCTTTTAATACTCTCTATTTTAACATCTGGCTGCGTTGCCGTACAATGTATAACGATGTAATTGATTGTTCTCATTTTCTTTTAAAGTATAAAATTATTGCTGTTACAATGATGATGAGTGCCAGTATTAGAAATCCAGTGATGTAAACTCCAACCTGGAAATCTCTCTTCACTACATCAACAGTTTTAGTTTGAATTTTCTCTGCTGTTTTTGCCAAACCGGAAACAAAGCCTTCATCTTTCTTTTCAGCCTTCTTTGATTCATTCCTGTTATTCTCATTGACTTTTGAACTGTTTTGTTCTAAAATGCTTTTATTTGAGCTGAAAAACACATCTGCGTTGCCGGAAACTTTTAACAGATTAATAGTATCGCCATCTACAACATTGAAAAATGTTAAAGGAACTTTATCTGTAACCTTCCCCCGGATCTCAACGTTTGAATTTTCCTGCTTTGTTTTCAGTTTTTGACTGTCTACTTTTAATTCAGATATTTCAGACTTTAAAACCTCGTTTTGAATCTTAATTTCTTTCTTACTGTACTCTGTTTCACTTACAGAACTTTGCGCTGTTTTTGATACTTTCTTGACCTTACACCCAAGCAACAATAACAGCAAACTAATTAGTATTATCGCTGTCTTTTTCATTGTCAATTTCTAAATTAAATGAACTCTCTACTTTTTTGATAGCTTTATCCTGAAGGACTACCAATATTTTATCAAAAAACTTAAATATAGCTGACTTGTCTCCGTTCAATAGCTCAAAGTTCCTGCCTACACTTGAAAACTCGAATCCTATAGCCAATACCCAGAAAAAACTTAAGGCAACCATTAGAATTCCCCAAATAGATCCGCCCCACCAAGTTTCACCCTTAGTCATCGACCCTACTCCAAATGCTAAAAACATTAATACAGATGTCACTAATATAATAGCGGTGGTCTTTATCATTGTGTCAAAGAATCTCTCAGGCTTAAATTTCTCCTTTCTGATACTCCTGGCTACTCTATGACCTAAAATGAAATCAAGTCCGGTTAATGGAAGGTAAATTATAATCATTACCGATTCTACCAAGAATGGGAAAAATATTGATTTTGGATCTGCATCTTTAATGAAAATAGTATTGAACCTTTCCAGATTTCCCGATAGCCACAATCCAGTCGTTAGCCCGGAAGAAGCGCAAAAGCTAAATAAAGCATTTGCCCCGTTCTTATATGTTATCATCTTCCATATGAAAGCTATTGCGGTTTTTGTAAAAGCCATCTTAATACTTTTAAAAATGTTAATCCTAAAATGCTGAATAGGAATACCGGATATATTACATTGTTATAAAAACTACTTCCAAACTTTAAAACATAAGCACTTATATTGAATGTTTGAATTGAAAAGTAAATAATACTTATCAGCTTCGTGTAAACACATGCTTTATATCTGAATATCTTCAACAAAAAGAAGATTGAAAATACCCAAACTGTTAAGCTGCTCATGAGCGGAAACCAGTATATCAGATAGTTGTTACCTGCATTGGTAATTACCGCCTGGTCTCCCTGCGAAAGTCTCCAACTTATTAACTCCAATACTGCAGCAATGAATATCACTGATGCCATCATGAAGTCTAAGCATTTTCTTCTATCTTTTATCGTATCTGCAAGCTGGCTTACTAATCTTCCGCCTATGCTCTCTGCTGGTGGTGTTGGCATATTAGTTTATTAATTTATAATTGATTCCCCATTTCATTTTAAATGTTTTTATTTTATTACTTTTGCTTGTCTAAATTTTTTTTTATGGTAAAAATGAGGTTTGATTTTTTAGATGGGATTAGGGGGTTGGCTGCTCTTTGGGTAGTACTTTTTCATTCTATGCTGTTTAATGGTTATGCTACAGAAAAAATTAAATGGTCTGAAAATATATTTTTAAATATTTTGCAGAAACCACTTTCTATCGGTCATATCGCTGTTGCAATTTTCATTGTATTATCTGGTTTTTGTTTAGCTATACCTATTGTTAACAATGATCTTAATTTAAAAGGTGGCTTCAAAAGATATATCTCCAGAAGAGCAAAAAGATTAATTCCTCCTTATTACATCGCATTATTACTTTCTGGATTACTAATTTTCCTTTTTCCAATTTTACAAGAGCCTCATAATACTGCTTGGGATAATAAGTTGCCAGTAACTATAGGTTCTGTTGTAAGTCATATTGGTTTATTTCATAATCTTAATAATTCTTGGATCTACAAAATAAATGGCGCTCATTGGTCAATAGCTACAGAATGGCATATTTACTGGTTTTTTCCACTAATCTTATTCTTTTGGAAGAAGTATAATCTATTAGTTTCCTTTTCTATAATTACCATCTTAGCCCTTATTCTTTATAAAATTGTTCCTTTTGCTGCCCCTCAGTTTTTGATATTATTTTTTATGGGAGTAGTTTGCTGTTACTTTGCTTTTCGAGCAAAAACAATTAATAAAATTAATCTACCTTTATCTGCTGTTTTATTGTGTGTTTTTTTTGCATTTCTAATTTTCAGGAATACAAGTCCACTTATTGCAAATGTTACACTGGGGCTTTTCTTTTCCTATTTTTTATATTCTTGTTTTGTATATAAAAAAACTCACAACAAGACACTATTTTTATTAGAGTCAAAACCAATGGAGTTTTTAGGAAATATTTCTTATAGTCTTTATTTAATACATGGTCCATTTTTAGCACTAGCAAATTTGATTTTACTTAATAATTTCGATTTAACGAATGATGTTAGGCAGATAATTTTGTTTGTTTTTGTTATAGTATTTATATTGCCAGCATCCGCATTATTTTACCATTTAGTTGAGAGACGATTTTTAAACAATTAATTTGATTTGTAATATCTTA
This sequence comes from Chryseobacterium sp. FG46, assembly GCF_057809135.1. NCBI lineage: Bacteria > Pseudomonadati > Bacteroidota > Flavobacteriia > Flavobacteriales > Weeksellaceae > Chryseobacterium > Chryseobacterium sp. FG46. Next base: position 3,153 of record NZ_JBMDJJ010000029.1, read on the forward strand.
CATATTCTACTTCCATAAAATCCTCGGGTTTCCCCAGTAAGTCAGGAGTAGTGTATGGCAGACAGCTCAATATTATTTCGCAAGGATTTACAGAAAAGCCGATCAGCTCTTTGTACGTAATGGTATTTACCAGAACACCGTTAAAATACATTGCAATAAAATCCTTTGTAACTAAACACCCGAATCGGTTAAAATTCTGTGTATAATCATTCATTGTAGTATTGAAGTAGTCAACCTTTGCACCATATCCCAAACTTGCATGATTCGGGGTCCATCTGTGGATAGCACTCAGCATGTTGAATCCGCTTGCTACAGTGTTACTCTTCATGTCGAACTCAACAATATCAATTTCATTCTTTGTAAGCGAAGATTCTCCTGAGTTCAAGAATGATTGTGTTGTCCAGAATGAGCTGTGCATGTAGTATGATGAAGGCATCTTAATTGAGGCTTCAAAATACCCGTACTGAATATCATCAACTAGACTTATGATACCACCACCATTGAAAGCTTTGGCCGTTAAAGTTCCAGTATTGTTTCCGTTTTCATCTTGAATGAAAGTTGTATTTCCTGGGGTGTTCGCCCAAACTCTTATTTTTAGATTTCCACCTGCGAAGGTAATGGCCTCTTTAACGTTATTACCGTTTGACTTCTCACCTGTTCGGTATTTCCATTTTTTCAGGTCTAATGTTGTCCCGGCAAATTCATCTCCAAAATTATATGAGTATAATTCGCTACCAATAAGCATATTATCACCGTTATTAATCTGCCTTGTTTCCCGCGGTACAATAGTTCTGTTGAATTCAAAAACATCCAAATCGTAACAATTTACATATATCGTAGCTCTGGAAGAATAATTAAAGAAGAACGAAACTTCTTCACTTGTACTGTCTTCAAATCCCCATGTTTGACCCTGACGTACAATAAAAGGATATTCCAGAGGTCTTTTTGTTTTTATATTCAATACGTCCATTCCTGGCACATACAAGAACTTAATAACATTACACTTTTCATCATCGATTATGCTGCCACCCTTTAAAATTCTTTTGCCTTTAAACAGTTCGTATTCCTGTTTTTTAAGGTAGAAATCACCGCTGAATCTATTTGCTGTGTAGAAATTACCGGAAGCGTCAGCCGTATATTCTCCTATGTATAAGCCATTAACTAAAGGCATATCAACACGTTCTCCTGTGTCTTTTATAAAAAACGCATTATGCGAAGATTTGTAGAAACATTTTTCCAATGGTCTTAATCTACAGAATTGAGAAAAACCGCCCCTGTAAGCTTCAAATACCTTCGTATCAGGATTCATTCTCAAATCCTTCGTTCTTTTTGAATCTACCAGGTTGGTGTCCGGAACCTGCATAACATCCTTTACATATTCCTGCAAAGAAGTGAATCCACCATAAACAATGGTTCTAATATTGAATGAACCCACGCCTAATGTGCTGCATGTAAACCGCACAAATCCATTATCAGGAGCAACAAAACTATATGTGCCCGGTGATGACTGGCTTGAACCAGTTCCCTTCACTCCTGAAACATAGGTGCTTTCATTTGCTGCTGTATAAAAAGAAATTGCGTTCGGTGTAGATGATAAATACGCAATCCCACTTATTAAATCACCTTTTACTACTGGAATAAAACCTGTGTATCTATTGTTGACCGACTCTGCTTGGGCGACAGCAATTCCCTGGTCATTAATATAACCACTATTTACATTTGTCAAAAAACCTACTGTTACGTTTGTATCAGATACTATGTCCTTAGGCAGCCACTCATATATGGGAGTGACAGCACTATTTGCAATAGGCTTGTTGCTATTGACATCAAAATCCTTATCTGTTTTTTCTTGTAAAACTTCGTCAAAAGACTTAATTATTACTTGGCTTGGTTCTGTGATAGTTGCATAGGAATTTCTACTTGAATCCTCAGATGCTGATACTCTAATGTAGCCATCAGCCGGGGTTGTGTAGTTTAATGTATGACCTGTATTATTGTCAGAACCTATGCCAGGCACTCCTTCAACATATGATCCGATACTTGCTGCAGAATAAAAAGATATTCCATTGTAAGCACTTCCAAGGAAAAACAATCCCGTTATGATTGTTCCTTCCTTAACTGGAATAAATGGAGTTCTTCTACCAGTACTTACTGAGGCAAAATTAGTCCCATTATTGTTCACTAATCCTACTTCTGAATCATTGGAATCGAAATTTATATTTATCACAGGTGTTACGCCCTCTTTTTCAAACCATTCGTAAATAGGGGTTACTGCACTATTTGCAATAGGCTTGTTGCTATTAATGTTAAATTGCGTTTCAGCCTTTTCGCCTATATCAGCCAATACCTTCTGAGAAACACCATTACTAACCCATATCTGAACAAAATGATTCTTTAAATCAGGATCTGCTGTTATGACAATAGGTTGATTTAGTGAATCTTTAAAATTAGTATAGGTCCCCGATGTATTAACGTCCCATTTTTCGTACAATCCATCAGGATAGGTTACCGGATCATAAGGAGTTGGCGAACTTGAAGTAGTTGCTACACCAACAATTCCCGTGGAAATTAATTTCCTAAAAGAATTAATTGGGGTAAATGTTAATTTTCCCTGTGAGTTATAGTTTGCAATGTGTCCTTCTAAAGGATCTTGCGTTATTGGTATTTCCGTAGTTGGCACCTGTTTTACAAATGGTGCAGGTATAATTGTATCAGGCATTTTCTATTGGTATTATATAGTTTGAATTATATACATAAACAGCTGACATGTCTCCATTAGATAAAGCTTGTTTAAATGCATCTGAGAATACAGCATCTTCATCAAAAATGACATTCAAACCATTTTCATCTTTAACATTGGCAAACTTCATGGTAATCTCATTTGTAAAATCTGTAGTTTCAGGTTTTTCTTTTCGGGTTCTTTTAGTTCCATCTATGTAAAAATCCTGATTTGTAGAATGGACAGCTATAAATGAAAGAATATTATTATCTCCTTCAGATTTAATTTTATAGGAAACATTTTCTTCAGTCCATGCAGAATTTATTGTCGTAGATCCTAAACTTCCTGTTCTGGCTGATTTTAAATCTTCATCTATATCAAATTCTCCCATGCAATACGCTGGTAAGTTTGTAATCATCCAGTCATGCTGACTGTCTGCATATGAGAATAGATTTCTATTATAATTGCATTGTGTTGCGATTCTTATGAATTTTCTACCTTCGTAATCTTCACTGTCAACAAACCTCACACAATTGGAATAAAAAAGTGCAACACCTGAAGAATCTCTTATTTCAAAATGTCCCTGAATTTCATCAAAGGAAATGAAGGTTATGCGGAAAAGCTTTCCATCACTTATGCCAAACTCACAAGGAATTTGAAACTCATCATCACCGACTAAAAACAAACTTAACGCCTGATCTGAAATTTCATTCTGATAATTTGGTATAAGGTATCTGTGATATGAGTTTACTTCTAAAGGATAAGGTTTTACATGTCCGTAATACTGAGTGTTTTGCGGATTAGTCATATCTTCCAACTCTTCCTGAGTTCTGTAGAATCTTACGGGACTATGATACCAGAATTTATGCATGATACAAATCTATTAATGAGCATATTATGACTTGATGGGTATATTGATTTGAAGATTGCAGTAAAATTTATTCTAATTCAGAAAAATTAGTATATTTTTTATCTGTTATAGTCATTAAATCAAATTCTTTCGTTGTATTTGTTATTGTGTCTGTAAATTTTACAAGTAAGCTGGCAAACACTGTATAAATATCATTTCCAAATTTGCAATTCAAAGGTTGTAAGGTTTCTGTTTTGTCTGAATTTAATAGCTCCATAAATAAACGCCCTGTATTGCCACTAATATTTAATGTTGTAGTCTCCGTTCCTGAAACTGGAAGTCCATATCCGGTTTCTATAATCACATTCCCACCCGTACCATCTAAATTTGTTACGTAAAATTTTCCACCTCCTGGCGAAAATTCGTAAGTATATTCTATTTCAAAATTAGCCGTACCTCTTACGTCTATGACTAATCGACTATACCCGCAATCAGCATTTTCCGCTTTATTGTTGACGATTATGATGTATGGATTAAATTGCCAGTTTACAGTTAATGTATTCGATATTTTATTATAAAAATCATCGGTATTAACAATTATTCTGAAATAAACATCTGTCCCTGAAATTATACTAGTAAAAATATCATCTATAATAATTCCTTCTTTTGTACTTCCATATTGACGAATTGTAATCCAATTGATACCATCAAGTGAATATTGAACATTAATAATAGTATTTACATATTCTTCTGCATAATCCCAATGTAAGGTGACTGTATTTTTGTTGTCCTGCACAACAGATACAAGAACTGGATTAGCCACGGATTTTCCTTTTAATTTACCTTTGAAACTAAGAATATTTGTTTTTCGATCATGTGAAAACGCGCCATCACCAAATGGGTATGCGTCATAAATACCTAAAGGAGTATTTAGGGTTACATATCCACGGCTATTTAATCTATCGCCAGAAATTCCATAACGCCAATTTTCATATAATGAAATAAATTCCTGAAACGTTACATTCGTGTAAGAAATTTCAATTTTCTCTCCGGAAAAGAAAGGCTGCTTATAAGATCTCATTCTTGCCAGATTTTCATCAGCTCCCACGGTAATTAAACCAGGCAATTCATTTAAAAGATCTGGTGAATTTACTTTCATTTGAGCTTTGTCATTATTCTTGTAATTCGTCACTTTTATAAGTGCTGAACCCGGTTTTTTTCTCAATCCACTACCAAACCATTGAAACCATCTTGCCATGTGATATTTAGGATTGTGTCGTGAGTTTGTAGAAGTTTCAGGATTTCTAATTTCAGAATCTTCTGTGAACCCATCCCGGATAGATCTGTTTTTAGTTAAAGACGGGATCAAATATCGTATTGGGGTATCTGTAGTCCCCTCTTGTATTCCAGAAGTTTTACTCAACGTCATTTCAGCCTTGTTTATATTTAAAATAGTCCAGCTTCCAGAATTTAGTCCTTCAGTTATTTGAACACTTGATCCAGCTTCCATAAATGTAGTATCAAATGCTAATTGTGTACAAATTAATACAAGTTTATTGTCTCTATTTTGATGAATACAGTTTTCGAAAACTCCCGAATCCCAATAGTTAGATTCATTAACCATGTCAATTAAAACTAAATCATCATCATTGTCATTTGTTGATGAACTTTTATCTTCGATCAGTTCTTGTATTTTATATTCATCAATAATAAGATCTGTTTGTTTGTCAAACTTATTTTTAGTACTTATTATAGGCGTTGAAAATTCAGATGAAGTAACGAAATTTTGAATATCATCCTTTACGTTTTTTGAGTATTTTTTTGAACCAAATATCAAAGTATTAAAGCTAACATCCTTATCGTTTTCAATCTTAAACCCTTCTTGTAAATAAATTTTATTTGAAAGATCAAACACCTTCTGGTCTTTAAAAAAATATGATATATCTTCTATTACTACATTAGAGTTTAAAATATCATAGCCAAGTACTAATAACTTTGCCGCCCCTTCGGTTATTAATGATTTAAAAGATGTTTTAATTTTTTGCCCTGCTGTGTATATACTTGGAAGTCCTCTTAAAAATACACCTGTTGAAATAGAAGTATCGTAGTAAATACCTCCTATCCAAAGATAATTACTTACTACCCCTAAGCCTGATGAAGTGTAATTTTTAACCACCTGTTTTACAGCTTCTAAAATCCTTATCCCGGTTGTTTTCACTATAGGAGACTCCATATTTACACTCACTTCTATGCCGGTATTGGTTTTGATTACTTCATAATAAAAAGTAGTATCTGAATAAAATATAAATGATAAACTTTCGCCTGCGTTTATATTATCACCAATCTTTTTTTGTAAATAATCAATCTTTATTTCTGAAAACGTCTCCCCGCCCTCTGTTTTAACTTCCGACTCTTTTATTAAAGTTCTCCTTCCATTAATTACAGCATATAGCTTAACCAAAGGAGCTGAATTTTTAAATTTAACATGCATATTACTAATATCAACCTGAAGTCCTTTTAGTGATATTAATGATGAAACAAAAGGTCCTAAGTCTATCTGAACAATATAGTCTTGAAACCCGCAAACATCATTTGAATTATCTCCAAACTCATAGCCTTCTGACCTTATAAATGCGGGAAAATGAATATTCTTAAATCCAGCAGGTAAAGGCAGCTGAGAAGTGTCGTATGTATAAACATTACTAAGCTTTTTATCCCCCTTTTTGTAACCAATCTGAAAAGTGCCTACTGGAGTGATTGTATTTTCGTCAAGATCTTTAGTTCCAAATAAATCAATAGTAACATCATCACGATTGAAAAGCTTGTTTTGTGCTTCACTCTTGATAAGCTCAACATCAATAATGAAAGTGTTGTTTTCAAGAGTGCAATTATACTTATTCATATTCACTTCAAAGTTATCTTTGAGTAAATCATGTTCTACACCGTCTTTAACATCCAGCCATTTAAAAATGATACGGCCGTCACCCCCTTGCTCTTGGTTAACATTAAAAAGTACATCATAAGCAGTTCCATTGCTGTATTTATAGAATTTCAATTTAGTATTATCACCAATTATGAAATCTTTCACATACAATAATTTATCATCAATATTAACTATAGAGTCCACATCATCCCAGCCGTCAGGTTTATTAATGACATATTCCCCCTGGTAAAGTCCATAGGGTACTATGAATTTGAAAATATTTTTAACTCCGTTTTCGTTTATTATATGGTTAATTGGTATCATCTGTAATATTTTTCTTCTAATGTCTTTAAATCGTATTCACCAACTAGCTCAGCATTATTAGCTCCTCTATGCCTAAAAATCTGTCCAAAAACCCTCTCAGTAGATGGAGCTACATATTTTTCAAGTTTTCTATCAAGCCATACTCCGATCTTTCTTGAAAGCTCATCTGAATTATCTCGGTAATTATTAATAATTGAAATTTGCGGAGCAATCATGCTTTCTCTTGCAATTTTTTGGAAGACTTTATTCCCAATTTTAGCAGATGGTCCCATAGTTTTTAAAATTTGTTTCGTTTCATCTGCTGTGTAGACAGTATCGCCTTTGTCAAGCCATGTCATTTTATCGCCAGAATCAGATCCTAAAGATTTAATACGCCCATCTTCTCCTGCAATGATCTCTCGCCCTCTATCCTGTGTAATTGCATATTCTGCTTTACCTCCAGTTCTACCTTTCCAGTATTTCGGAACTGGATCTTTAGACATGATTGCGATTGATTGAGCGATACCAAAACCAAGGGCAAGGGCGGCCGGAATTGCCCCGGCGATGAATCCCATCTGAGCGAGTGTCATAGTTGCAGCCAAAGCACCATTAATTAGAGCTTGTTGAGCCGCAGCCTTTTGTTCGGCCCTTGCTTTTTGTGTTTCAATCAATTTTTCCTTCTGCCTTTGTTGTTCTTGTAATGTTCTAGATTCGTCTTCAAGTCTGTTTCTTTCAGCAGTTTGTTCAGCAGTAAGATCTTCAAGGCTATTTAAAGCCTCTAAACGGCTGTTGATAAATCCAAGTTCTTGCTCTGTTGATTCCTGCGAATATTTAAGTTGTTCATCTAAGGCAGCAATAGTTTTTTCTTTCTGACTATTAACCATTGATGATAGCCCGTCAGCTATTGCAGAACCTGCAAGAATAACTGCATCTTTAGCCGTTAATGATCCTTCAATAATTTTTTTATAAAGATCATCAAACTGATCACCGATAGCAGCCGCAAAATTTCCAAGCCCCATATCTTGGAATCCTTTCACAAGAATATCCTTAGTTTTCAACCATTCTGGAGCAACCTCAGAATTTTTATCCATACCAAGTCCAACATTGGTATTTTGGAGATTCTTTATAGTCGATTCGTACTCTTTAAGAGCTTTCTCTTCTTCTGGTGTAATAATAACAGACTGTCCTTTCATCTGTCTTATTACCTGTTGTGCTAAAATCTGAGCTTGCAATAACTCCAGGCGTTTTATTTCCTCTTTGTTTTTTTCAATTTGAAGAGACTTCTCAAGCTGGGAAAGTTTATACGCCCGCTGATCAGCTGAAAGACTTTTATCTTTAAGTATTAAAGATCGTTGATCTTCAAAATTAGATTCTACTTTACTTTGAGTAATTGCAGATTGCCTATCTATTTCGTTGAAAACAGCTTCAGGAAGAGAGTTCATCCGCTCAATTCTTCTGTCTTCAATTTTGCCTATTTCTTCATCTCTGGCATTTTCAAGTTCAATAACTCTTTGACCAGATTTTGCCGCCAGGTCTACCTGCTTCTCATAATAGTCGGTAATCTCTTGGATAAGTTTGCCATCTAGTTCAATCTGCTTATTGATACGTTCAACATCGCTAAGTGTTTGATCTTGATCTAAACTCTTTGATTCCCTTTCTATAATGTTTTGTTGCTTTTCAAAGGAAGCTTTTAAGTTTTTGGACCTTTCATCATAAATTTCTTTATTAGACTGCACAGCGGCTTCAATTGCTTTTTTATATGCAGCGCCTTCAACCTGTTTTTCTTTTGCGTTAGCACCTTTAAGCAATTTTTGAATTTTGTCATTATATCTTACAGCAATATTGAATTTTTCTTGAAGATATTCTTCATACCCAATTTTTAAATCTAATCTGTTTTTTTCCAGATTTGCAAGCTCGGTATCTCTCTCTCCCTGAGCTGTCATTATGAAATCTTTTTGAGTAGCAGACAATGAAGATGCTTTAGGTTTCTTGGTTTTTTCTTCTTTTGGCGGAAGAGTAGCAGGCATTCTTTTTACAAGTTTATTATCTACTATATCCCATTCACCCACTTTTTTGCCAGTATTCTTAGCTGTTTTCGCATCAAAGAAGAATCCATTAAAAGCAGTATAAGCTTGCTTCATTTCTCTGGCTGTTTTGATCGCTTTTTGATAATCCTGATTTTGTTGTCTAGCTGCTAAATCTTGCTTCTGTTTGAGGAAATCATAAGAATTTCCTAAAGAATAATTTGAACCAATCAAGGAGGTATTAATCCCTAATAAATTTCCATTTGTTCCTGTTAATTTCTGAATAGTTTTAATTTGCAAATTATACTTGTCAGTCAACTCCTGACCTTGTCTGTTTAGGTTTTTCATTGTGCTAATGAATCCCTTTGATGTAATAGTATTTTCATCAACAGCGTCCCGCATCGCCCAAAGTAATCCGGTAGATTTATGCCAATTGCCTCCCAGCTTTTTTAAGGTTTGATATGCCTCTTCATATGTTATTGATCCATCTGTGTAAGACTGTATTACCTTTTGTTGCTCTAATGTTAATTCATTAAGACTTTGTGAATATTTCCCGTATGCCTCCGCAATTATTCCTATCCTCTCGGCTTGCTCTTCTAATACTTCATTAATTTCATCTTCATATTTTTGAAGGATTATTTTTTGAACATATTGCTGATTTGTAGCTTTAAGGCGTTCAGATATTTGTTCTAAGGTTACTTTTTCCTTGTCTAATCCATCCAGCCAGAATGGATTGATAGCAATCATCTGGTCAATAATTTCTTTTCTTCTTTTTACGTCATCAAAATTCTGACGTAAAATGATTCCCAGTTTATTAAACTCTAATTGCTCTTTCTGAATATTTGTAATAGCTTCGCTAGGAGTAATTTCCTTTAACATTCCGGCAATAATAGATGTAATTGAAGAAATACTTGAACCAACTATATTTGACTTGTTTTCCACGGCATCAACAAAAAGTGTCCATGAGTTTGTTAGCCTGTTCAATGCCGCCTGTGATGTCTCTACTTCTTCGCCAATTCCGAGTTTATATTTTTTGTTTAGCTGTTCTGCAAATTTAGGAAGGACATCTTCCGCAATAACTTCTCCTTTCTTAAGCATTGCGTCTAATTGAGCTGTTGAAACTCCCATTCCATCCGCAAACAATCTGAAAGCACCTGCCATACGGTCACCCAACTGTCCACGTAATTCTTCAGCTTGAACTTTACCTTTAGACATCATCTGTCCTAATGCACGAAGAATACCATTTGTATCTTCCGTTGTAACACCAAGCATAGCACTTGATTTTGTTACCGCATCAAAAATTGTCTTGGATTTTTCACCTTCCAAGGTTGTACCCTGAGCCGATGCACTGAAATTATTATAAGCCTTACTTAATTCTAACAACTCAATACCATATTTCTGCGCGGTATCAGTTAAAAAGACGTTCTGTCTTGCTACTTCTTCATTTGTTTTAAATACTGACTTTTGAGACATTCTTAAGGTCTCCAATTTAATAGCAGTATCTTTATAACTCGCTCCTATTTTCATGAAATAAGACGCAATATTGTCAATTGCCGTAAATGCTGTCAAACTCTTTAAAATATCAGTAACACGCCCCTGTAAAGCTCCGTATCTTTGACTGGATGGTAAAGTTTGTTGGTTAATCCTATTCAATGCTTGCTGAAGCCTTATAGCCTCCCTGGTGGAGTTGTTAAGGTTTGTTGAAAGCTGTCGATTTTGGGTATTAAATTCTCTTTCTGAGATCGTACCCTGTCTCAGCCTTTCTCTTAACTGGAACATTTGAGCTCCATAATCCCTTGCGGCATTTCTCGCATCCCTTACTTGCTTTGTGAGTTGAGCATGAGCGCTATTGCTTTCTCTAGCCTGACGAGCCTCCGCCTGAGATTCTCTTGCCGATTGCTGTCTTTCCCTGCTTTCTGCTCTTCGTGCTTCTGCTAACTCCCTTCTGGTTCTTGCTTGTTCGGTTTGAAGCCTCGCTTGTTGCTGTTCAAGTCTGGCAGTTCTCGCTAAAGCATCAGCCAGCTGTCTTTCCATTGCTGTATACTGTGATGTATACTGACTTAGCTCACGTATTGCTGCAGAATACTCTCTAACCCTACCGGAATTAAAAGCCTGATTAATTTTATTGGTGCTTGTGACCATTTCCTTGAACATCTTATTGACATCCTTCCCGGCCGCTTCTATTTGTTTTAGCTCATTTATTGTCTCTTGAGCCTGTATTACCGCTAATTTATCTGGCATGGCTATTCATCTTATTTATTTCCTCAACTCTATTCATCAGTGCCTTAACCATTAATCCGTATTGATAAAGAGATATTTTAGTATCATCTACCGGTATTTCTAAACCAATACAAACACTAACAAACTGCTCCTCTATATCAAAATCTGAATCTTTTCTTTCAGCATCTTCTTTTTTTATCTGGCTATCAAGTTTTAAAAGCTCATTTTTTATTTTTTCTATTTTATTTTGGACAAATTCTCTTTGCTTATATAAGTCTTCGCTCTTTTGGATTTTAAAGTTTTGAAGCAAATCCTTTATTGTGTTTATGTTTAAATCTTCAGATACGGGAAGATCATGATACGCTCTTATCTCGGTGCTTCTAATAGTCAATTCTATTAGATGAAGAATTATATTGTATTTATTGAATTCATTAGTGGCAATTGCGTGCTGTCCGTAAATAATCACATCATGATTTTTAACATTGAGAGAAGTTGCATAGTCTTCTTCAATAGCATCAAATTTTTCTTTAAGTAAATTTGCATCCAGGCTCACAACATCACCAGGCTCATAGCCTTTAACCATAAAATAAAAATCTCCCGTCTGAACTATTCTTTTATAATTACAAAATGGGAGATCTTTACTATCTTGATAAAATCTAATTTTATGTTCTAATTGTTTCTTCATATAAACATGGATGTTCTCTTACATTAAACCACTCCGGCAATCCATCTTCTCCAATAAATCCTCTTCCTAAGGCAATTATGTTTGGAATTTCTCCTTTAGGAACTAGTGCTATATCTAACCCTCTTTCATCATCAAATATGTGATATATAAAAAATCTACCTTCGGCATCTTCGGCATACTTCTTAAGACGGTAACATTCTGTTTTGGTTATTGGCTTGCTACAATTGCACATTATTTTTTTAACTTTCCTTCATTAATAATGCTTGAAATTTGCCGTTTTAACTTTGGCTTATTTTTGATCTGAACATCAGTCATTTGGTTCTTGGTAATACCAATTATTTTTGACTTGCTTATAATCTTGTAAATTCCACGCATGTATAGCGGACTATAATTTGTAGTAAATTGTATATCTTTAAGATTAACCTTTACTTTTATGCTTTTATAAAATAATCCATCATATTCTTTATTCCACCAGTGCTTTAAGTCCCATCTTCGATTGTTCAAAGGATTCATCCTGTTTTTATAATCAGCATAGAATAAATTACCTCTTCTGTATCTACGAGAGTAAGGAGGCATACGCCCCCCATCACTCGTTTTTCCTCGCAGAAGGTTATCCTGGTTTATTTGAGGTAGATTTGATTCTTTTAACGCCTGTTGTACCAGCTTCGGAGTCATCTTTGTTGCTAACTGAATTCTCTTCAGAAACGTCTCCGGATTTATCCTTGCCATTGGTTTCAATTTTAGGTGTTAAATAATTTTCAATGCTTTCTTTATCCAATTCAGGATAAAGTTTCTGTATATATTCCACCGCCTGTTCTAATGAAGAGAAAGGTTCTTCAGGTGAAATAGCATATAATCCAACCTTGTACATTATGCAACTGTTTCAGTGTCTGATGCTCCCGCATAATATGCCGTGTCAAGAACATAAACCGGGTATCCTGCATCGTTAAGTTCAAATGAAATTTTATTTGTAGCAACTAATGCCGCATGAGTGAAAGTATATTCTCCGTTAACTTCAGAAACAGCAGTTACCGACTCCAATACTCCATTTCTTCTCATTTTCCATTTTGAAGCAGTAGTTAATCCGTTTATTCTACTATTTGCACATTGGTTTGTAACTACTACTTTTGTTGAAGTAGCTGCCGCAGCCAATGCAGATGTAATATCAATTGAAGCTCCCGCAACCGGATTCAATTCCGTGAAATCAATTTCATCACTTTCAACAAGTGCGGATTGCCCCTGCCAGTATTTCATTGCATCCGGAAGAAGATCTACTCTTAAAGTTGAACCGCCACCTTCTGCAGCTGTTTTTACTTTTTTAATACCAGCAAATGTTTTAACATTGAATCCTTTTACTCTCCCATCTTTCATTAATTGTCCTAGAATAGAGCCATCCTGGTAAACAATGAAAATTGAATATCTTTCGCTCTTATCAAGCTTGTTTATTTCGTTTTGAAAGCAGTTTCCTTTATTAAACATAAAGTTCCACTTCTTAATACCCAGCGTCTGCTTAGTGCTTTCACCAGTAGAAGAATCTGTATAAGTTGGATCTACATCCGCATCTTCTGCAGAAAAGTATTTAAGTGTACCTATGATTTTATCTTGCTGGATAAATCCGTCAAGTATTGTCTTTGTAAAAGTTGCCGGATCAAAGGCAACTGAACGGTCTGCTAAAATAATTCCAGAAACCTGCTCTTCATCACAATATAGTCCCCCTAATCTGGCTACCATATCTGATATGCTACATTTTTTAATTGTTAATGCCATTTTATATTTTTTTATTTTATTTTTTTAACATATTGAATCAATTGAATATGGAATCGTTTTCAGGTCAATGCGAAAACAGTAATAAGGCTGCATATTGTCGAAGTTGTAATCAAATGATTCAAATACACTCTGGTAATCTGTTACTACTGTGTATTCGTTTGTAAAGCCTCCACTCCTGTCAACAGCATTAACGACATCCGCTAATACTCTTGAATCACATCTTCCAGGATCATCTGGGTAAATGAATTTCAAATCAAGAATGAAATAAAGTTTTACTTTCGTTTCGAATTGAACGTTATTAATTCGCTCCTGGTCATCCTCTGCAGTAAAGAAAAACTTATCGTTTTCTGATACTATTAAATTGCCACTATATTCGTTTTTGGAAGTGTAATGCTCGACTGTTCTTTTCTCTTGGTCGTCTTCAATTACATAACACCTTGGATACGCCTCAATGTCAATGCCCCATTTACTATTCAAAGCAGCGTAAATCTTTTTTTGTGCTTTTCCAATTAGTAAATCCAGTCCTATAGGGTTTGTTCTATCGTGTATCATTTTTTAAACAGATATTACTTCAACATCAAATCCTCCTTCATATCCTATCTGGGTATCAAAAGTTTTTTGAATAACCTTTTTAGCCTCTTTAAACTCATGAAAGTATCTCTTTACAGAAGTATTGGCATCCAAATCTTTTGTTTCCATAAGTAGCATGTCTTTGTTTATCCCATTCTCTGTACGATTACTACGTTGATGTGAGTTTGCTGAGAACATTAACAATGTCATGTACTCAAAACATGCTTTTACATAAGAAGTGAAATTTTGAAAATTATACTTAATATAATTGTCACTATTTAATGACACAGAGACATTAAATCCAAAGCCATTAGAAACGTTATTGTAGGTGAATTTTGAACTTTCTGGTGCATCTCCTGTTCCGGTAACCGGATAACAAATAAACCCATCATATTTAAGCTCGTCAACCCATCCAAAATTTGATTTCACCTCACGGCTGTCTATAGCAAAAATCCATCTTCCAGGTCCTGAAAAAGAGTAGTTTATTTCTTCAAAAAACAACTCTCCGTTTTTGGGATGTAAAGTCAAAGTGTCAACTAAATTTCCTTGATTTATAACATATAAGTTTATCAGATTAGTTGTCGTAGCCTGTACCGATATTTCATTCAGAGCAATGGTTATATAATCGCTTCCTTTCGATTCAAAAACCCATCCCGAATAATCATTTGGTAAAGTCACGTTACTTTCTCCATTTTCATATATGTATTGGGAATTAATAAGTCTTTTAGATAGATACAGATCAGAGATAGCCTTATCCTTAACTTTTTCAATCCATGATTTAATGACTAAACTTTCTTTATTTGTCGGCAACCATTTGGTTGAATCTGTGTCAGGTTGTACTCCAGTCGTTCCATCTACAAGACATTGATATAGATTATCGTTAAATATTACTACATCATCCCTGTTCCTGCTTTCCGAATAATTGTTATATGTTTTCCCTGATTCGTATTGACTAAATTCAATATCAATTGAAGGCAGAAAATGCAGAAGATTATCTACGGTAATATATGGATGAATACCACTGTTTAGAACTATTCCTGTTTTTGAATTCAGTATTAGTTCTTTATCTAATTTTACGTTGTTCGTGTATTCCTCTGCAAATCCTAACTTCATAATACTTTATTTTTTTAAGCTTCTCTAGCCCAAATTCCTGTTGATGATGTGACAACCCACGCGTTCACCCCTGCTAATCCAGTTCCCAAAATCGTGATGGTATCTCCTGTTTTAGAGGTAGCTTTTGTATTAATGGCTGCCTTGTTTACAGTCCCATCAAGAACAACAACCGAACTGGCCAGTGTAATAGTTCCGGATATTCCTTCAGTAGACACGGGAGAAACTTTCAGTATATTATTTCCGGCAACACCAATATTCACGAATGTAAATGTCAATCCAGCTTTAGAAGCTGGAAGCGTAATAGTTTTAGCGTCTGTCCCCACCAAAATAATTTTACCTGAATCATTCGCTGTAAGAGTTGTATTGTCTGTTACAACAACAGCATAAGCTTTCTCCGCTTCTCCTACTTCACCATTTGAATATGAAAAATTATAATCCATTATCTTTTTTTTAAGCGGTTAAACCTGTAATTTTTACAATGTCGTTAACTCTATTAGCAAGATCACTGTTGTATCTGTATACAACATAGAACCTATGCCAGATAGCCATCTCCTGGAAGTGAGTCATAATAAGATTTGAATCTTTACCTGCGCTAACCATTGCTGTTGCATCTGTAGCAGCGTTGTTAACGTATACATTCGCAACCATTCTTGTGAACGGAAGCTCAATGCCCGAAGTAGACCATTTCTTTCCATCAATGACAGTTCCATTTCTGAAATCCCAAGGATAATTCTCTATGATCCCCATTGCACCATCTCTCACGGCAAATCCGTTGAATACAGCGCTATTTGGAAGTATTGTTCCAGTCTCATAAAGCCTTTCCATTGTAGGGAAATTAAGAGCCTGAAGATTTTTCTGGTTAGCCATTCCATATTTAGCTAATTCAGATTTCTGAACCGCTAATCCTCCTCTTGATGTTACATAGCTATAACCGCCTCCAACTTCGTTAGCTCCCATAAGCGTATCAATATTGAAAAACATTGTTTCTTTTTGAGCCGCTTTACTTACTTCTAGTGTGTCAGTTGTAGTGTTAAAGCTGAATACCCCATCTCCTTGGCTTACTTGAGTAGTGTAATCAAGTTTTTGCGTCTTTCTTGCCTCCAAATTGGTTACAAGAATAGATTCAACTCTCTTCCCCATTTCGTAGCTGATGTTCTTCATTTTTTCTCTAAGCGCAAAATCCGCATCTACTGTATTGTTTCCATACAATGCTGGATGATGTCTAAAACCTGAGAAAACATCATAAGCAACAAATGAGTATTCATCAGACACTTCTTGGTTCGCTGGAATAACAAATCCAGGTGTTGATGTAACTTCGATTTGCTGATCTTTAATAACCGGAATCTTAACATTTCTTAGAGAAGAAGATTCACTTAATCTTTGTCTCGCAGTCGGCGAGATGTAATCTGTAAATTGTGTACTGTCCTTAACAAGATCTAAAACGCCAAGTTGCGCAAAACGCTTCTCATTAGTCGAATTGACGTCTTGATAATCCAGCCACATTGTAGCATCTAAATTCATTTTTTTTGTTTTAATTAATATTTAATACGTTTTGCGGTCTTTCGCGTTTAACTCTCTTTTATTTTCTTATTTAGTTCTCCGAATCTCTTAGCATATTCGGGCGATGTAACTGTTAACCCTTCTTTTTCTAATTGAGCCTCAATAAACGCTGCTCTTTTAGAGGTGTCTTTTTTGGCTTCCTCCGGAACATCTTCATTAAGTCCTTCAATTTTAAAAGACTTAGATCCTACACCCGGAATAGTCCTTTCTCCTGTGATGCTCTTTAATTCGCCATCATTATTTACTAATTCAGAAAGCTTTACACTTTTATATTGATTTTCCTTATCAACAGCTATGTACTCTCCATCAACAATTTCAATGTTATATTTTTCCTGAGTTCTTTTCTGAAAGTCATTCCATTTAGCTGAAACTTCATACTGATTCGCTTCTTTAGAGAATACTGGTTTAACATTGCCAAACGCTGCCATAACTTTGAATTCAGATAATTCTTTTGATACGGTTTCATATTTCCCTGCCTTTTCTGTTAACTCTTCATAGTTAGCTAACTGCTTTTGAGCATCATCAAGTTTTTGCTTCGCAATTTCCAATTCTGATTTTGTTGCATCATCGCCTTTAAACTCTTTTATCTTTTGCTGATACTCTGATTTTAATCTTTCTATCTCTGAAGACTTATTCTCCAAGGCTGTAGTAGAAATTCTGGCGACATAATCACCAAACTTTTCGCCTTGCTGGCGTTCCACCTTTACTCCTGTCTTTTCTTGTAGGTAATTAGCAGCACCCGTTAGGATTCCCTCCGCATTATCATTGGCTTTTTTATCCCATTCTTTTTTCTGATCTGAAAAATAGTCTGTTAGCCTTGGAGTCAATGCTGATACTTGTTCAGGCGTTAAACCTGTTTCTTTGATAACATCATCTGATAATATTTCCATAATCTTTTATGAATTAAAATGTTTTACTTTTGTTCTTCCTCTTTCGGTTCTGGTGATTCTATTGTTTTCTTTCTTCCAACAGACAAACCTGATTTAGGCTCTTTCGGTTCTGGCTGATTCTGTAATAATGACTCTAGTTTTTCTTCCAGATCTTTAATTCTTTTTTGTTCAGGCGTAAGCTCTTTTTCAGGTGCTTCCAGATACTGTTTGATGTCGTTTTCGTATTTTGACACATCTTCAATTTCTTTGTATCTATTTGGCGATTGAACAGATTCTTTGACGTTTACTTCATCAAGATTGTAAGCTTTTTCGACCTTAACGGATGACACGCCGTTAGCAATTAGATGCTTCATAAAGTTCATGTACTCCAATGTATCATATTGAATAGAAATGCCTTCATTTCTTGTCACTACATTTCCCTTAGAGTCATACATCTGCTTACCATAGTATAGCCTAAGCTTTAATTGTACTCTCATTTTGAATTATATTTTTGATTAAATTATTTATCCGTATTATCTTTTCGCTATCCTTCATTTCGCCCAAGCCTTCGTAGAATTCTTCTATCTGCCCATATTCAGCCTCAAAAAGCGAAATCCAGTAATCAAATCTTGTTTGAAATTCAAATGTTACAGGATCAATATCTCTTTTCAATGCAGTATCGAAATCCTTATCAGAAGTGTAAGGGATAAGGGTGTAAAGAATAACATCTCTTTTTGCCTGCTGCAGATTATGCTTATTTCGGTTCTGAGAAATTCTTTTCAGTATCTTTCTACGCTCAATAGCATTTGGGGCCTTATTAAATGAATTAAAGAGTTCATCTAACGTTTCAATGAAAAAATCAGTACCAAAAAACACTTCAACATTTACGTTGTCCTTGCCATGTAATAAGGCTAATGTTTTAAAGTCAGAAAGCTGCTTAATTCTACTTAATTCGTTTGAAAGCCATCTTAACCTATCCTCTTTCCCGTTGTAGCCTTTTTCTACCTGCAATTCATTTTTAGCGGCTTCATTTTGTTCTTTGTAATCTCCTATTAATGACGCATTAATTCGATTTTCAATATCTTTTATCCTGTCATCAATATAAGTCAGTGCCTCAATTGGCATATAATGGAATTGGAAGTAGTTCTGTACTACATCCATGTTTATGTTGCCATCAGCATCTGAAGGCGGCGTTACTTTTATGATTGTTCCTGCTTGTAACTGACTTTCGGAAGATGAAACAGGATAAATATCTTTGTCTGAATTTGATCCAAGTATCGTAGGCGACATTGGTTCTTTTGATAAACCTTTCTTAAGCTCTCCGGCTGCTTTAGTCTCTTTAGAGTTTAATTGAACAGCTACCGGGATAGCTCCGTTAGGTTCTGTCATTCTTTGCAACGTTTTAAGAAAAACGTATTCTTCAAGATCTGCAATGACATATGAGAATATAGATTTTTTAACTACATTATTTGTAGTAAACATATTTTCGCTTGAAATCCAGTCGGCCGGGCATTCGCCAAGATCATGAAAGCTTTGACTAACCTGATTAAAATCCTTATCAAAAAAAATATATTGTTCTTTGTCAAGGTATGTATATCCGGGTATTTTGTTGTCTTCTAATTCTAAATACGAATTATATGCAATTCTGTTTATTTTATCCTTATAACAATCAACAGAAACTATAGATTTTACAGGTATAATTTCCCTATATTCTTCATCAGTTCTACTCACGTCCTGAGCAACTATACCATTATGCTCAAAAAGAATTGCATTAAATAATTCTTCGTCAAATTCTTTTGAATTTAGATCAGAATGGCAAGTTTCTACCTTTCCACGTAAAGTATATTTGAAAATAGAGTCTTCAGCATGAAAAACTCTTCTTAATTTAGGCTTTACATCTTCGTTCACGATCTTTGCTGATGGAAGTGGATGTCTTAGGTATTTATAAAATGAAAGGAAATTGTCCGTCTTGAAAACGGATTTTACCCAATTTAGAAATTTATTATCTGTCGCATACTTTCTGCTAGCCCATGCTGTAAGATATTCTATTGTTATCTCAGACTGTAGTTCCGATTGGACCAAATACGAAATATCCTTATGCTGTTGTTTAGCCTTAAGGAGATTATCATGGTTTACTTTCTTTTTTATGAACTCAACCGGAATCAATGTAATGTGTTTTAATTAAATACATTACAAACTTACCCCTGCTGTAATTATGATTTGATGAGTATGTGTGAAATAAAAAAACAGCCTGTTAAGACTGTTCTGGAGTATGTGTGTTTAAGAAATATTTATGTCGTTTTATTTCAAACTTTGGAATAACCATTTCATCACCATGAGAATCAATGATCTTTTCCGGTTCTGTACTCCTTCCGGATTCATAAGCCAACGCCAGGTTCTTGAATGCTAATATTGCATTGTTTATGGCTATTGTAAGAGACCCTAAAGACAAACTCATTCTTAATTTAATTTTTGGATAAACTTTAGACTGGATAATCTTTACTCTTTTGCTAATTCGCTTCTTATTACTCATAATATTGACTTTTAATTCATTTTCTCTTTGTACATTTTCATAAGTTCTGTTATTTCCACATGGAACTTGGTGAATGCTGCGAAGTCAGCTGGTTCAATTGGATTTGCTTTCTTCTGGATTTTGTACACCGGAAGACCGTCATTCTTTCTGTATAAAATACTTAGTATATCAACATATGCGTTAATATCTTCAATAAGTTTCTTATTACACTTTCCCTGAGCGTGCATAATATTGAAGAAACCTACTATCTCTGTGGCTTTGATTCTATTTTCTTTCTTTATCAATCCGTGGATTAATTTTGCCTCTGTATTTGTCATATTCAAATTTATTAATTTCTTTCAGATTCAACCGTATACGATTGATTCCAAGCCATGTGTCCATATCGCACAGCATCCCAGAAGTGGTTGAACTTGTCTATTGGCTGGTTGATCAATATTCCGTTAATTTCCATCCATTTATAATTTTCAGCTTCTTTTTTAATCTTAGTATATAGTGCATTTTTAACAATACATATCTTTTTCTTTTTCATAGAAAGAATCCAGTACGTTATAGATTTAACTTTAGAAATCTTTATAGCATCCCATCCAAGCTCTTTTAGATCTGCAACCATTTGCACAGTTCCGTTTTTTTCAGAAACTCGCTTATCTGATGAATCACAAACTACAGCGGCTTCTTTATCGAAATCATGAACTTCAATTGCTGCGCTTAAAACATCGGCAGTTTCTATAGGTTCATAAATTAATGGTTCTACAAATATGCAGTCTTCTGTCTCTGAAAATTTATTAAACGAGTTAGGATCAGAGGTGAATCCAAAGTCATTAACCCCAATATATCCGAGATACTCTGGAAATTCATCTATCCATAATATATTGTCAAATATAACACCTTGCATTGCTCCACGCAATCCTAGCCCGTATACTTTCCACATAAATTCATTTGCAGTTCCTTCTTTAATGTTTGTCGGGTGTGGCGGAGGCTGGTTTTTTTCTGTCACTGGCAATCCATTGTAATACACTCCGTCCACAGTTACTTCATAACTACCAGGAAGCCACGGTTCATATCCTAATATTTCTTTTAGCTCATTAGGCGATATATATGGATTATCTTGAAATGTTGTACGTAAAAATATTACGTCTGATCTGTGCAAAACATTATCAAAAACCCAATGATCAGTGAATGACGGATTATAATCCATCCACCAGAATTTTCGACAGCGCATTTTAACCTGATCAAATATTGATTTACTAATCATCATTGCTTCATTAAAAAACGCATAATCACAGCCCCCCCCGTGTTTTCCGTCACCTAGTAAATTTATTGTTGATTTTCCTATCCGGAAACTTGGGACCTCTCTTGCATTATGAAATGGATTTGGCAAACCATAATCATCTAATCTTCTCTTAAAATCCTCATAAACCGTTGTTTTGAATTCGTTGTAGGTTTCCCTGTATATATTGATAGTGCATCCCTCCTTTTTATGCTTAATAGTAGCTAGATAAATAATTATGTCAACTCCTGACCATGTTTTTCCTGACCTAGAACTACCTTCAAGTGCCGCGCCAGCGTAGCCTGAAATTAAAGCAGGTTTGCCATTAATAAAACCCCATTGCTGATTATTAATAGCTTCATAAAGCACTTTATAATTTGGGTTAGTATTTTCATCTATAGTGGTCAATTTATTATACAGACAATCGACTTCCCTTTCATGGAGAAGCCGTTCTAGTAATAATATTTCTGAATCACTTAATGCCATCACTTATTTGCTTTTTCCAGCAATTCTTTTATTTTCTGCTCCCTTTCTTCTGGTGTTAATATCAAATCTCGGTTTTCCACTTCTTTTTTATCAACTAGACCTAAGTCACGGGCAATAATATTTGGATTCAAGAACCCTGAAGCTGCACCTGTAAATTTTTGATTATATATTGTTTCTTCTATACGCGTAATGACTGACATAAAATCTTTTTTATTTTTCCTTTCTGAATTCTTAAATTCTCGGAAGTAAGATGTTGAACAATCCAAGTATAAACATAGTCCATGTAGTGTATACGGTCTCATTTTGGGCAGTTCAACTCTATCTGCGTCTTTTCCTTTAAAATCTATTTCAATCAGCGGATTATTATCACACCATTCAAAATACTCAGTGGCAGCATTCCATAATAATTCAGGTGATTCAAACAAGGTATCTCTTCCATGTTTAGCTCTTAGTTTCCAAAACTGATTCCCTTTAGGCGCTCCCATCTTTTTTATTCTTCCAATTTTCTAAATCAGCGTGATAAACTCCTCTTTTAATATCTATTGGCTGATATTTTCTTTTCCCTGCGTCGTCTCCTTGAATCCGCTTTTCTCTTTCTTTTGAAAGCAAATATTCTCCGAATGATATTAACTCTTTTTCTGTGTATATTTTATTTCCCATATTAAATATCTTTCCAAGTTTTATTACTTACTATTTTTTGAATGCATCCTATTGAAACATTGTAGTTATTTTTTAGATCTATACTTTTAACACCGCTAGCCTTCATCCTTCTAATGTTCTTCACATCTTCTCTTGAAAGAATTGCCATAGCGTTATTTTCGTTTTTATTAAGATTTTTTGGATAGCAACCCCTATTTACTGCAGCAATTATACTTTCTCTTTTAGTTGTCCAATCGAGGTTATCAAGTACATCTAGTTTTTTGTCTCCATTCTTATACCATAGCACTTCATTCTCTTCAGGCAGTCGGATAAATTCTGATGCAACTAATCTCCCGCAAAGTTCTATTCTTTGCCTTCCTCTCCTATCTGTTAGTACAACATGAAACCTTTTGTTGATAAAAGACTTCTTTAATACGACTGGTGTCCTTTTAATAATACTTTTGATCCTGCCGTAATTCGAGACCATATATCTGTCCGGATAATTTTTTAATTCCTTCCATTCTTCGCCAGGTAGATCCTCCTTAATTCTACTCATTGAGTATTTTGCTTTCACCGCACTCCCTGTCACTCCCTCTGCCATAGAAAATTAGTTTAGTTTATCAGGATAAATTATTTTCATTAAATCTCCCAATTCTTGATCCCAAGGCAATACAGCTCTTACATCATGATTGATTCCAAACTTTCTCCCGCATCTTTTACAGTTTAATTTCTGAATATTATTACTGTATTTTTTTTCAAGCCTGTACTTATGTCCAAATAACCAACATTTTATTTTACTTAATTTTTTTCCCATAGAAAATTAGTTTATCTTAGTTTTTGATTAAGATCATTAAGCTGTTTTTGCAATTCCATTTTTTGAAGAAATATCTTTTCATTTTCTTCAGCCATTTCAGAACTGACAACTACCAAAGACAATTCTCTAAAATAGATGTCATAGACGGGGCACACTTTTTTATGCTGGTAATATTTCAATATGTCCTCTTTAGCCCCACTTGCATAACCAAGGAATTTAGACCCTCCCATTCCGTCATCAGTTGTTACTTCATAAAATTTACTCATACTCCCTAAATTAAAAACCCCGCTACCTAAATAATTCAGGCTGCAGCGGCTGTAGTTTTTCTATCCTTTCTTTTCCCTTTTCAAAATACTCCTGATCAATCTCGCAGCCAATGAATTCAAACTCCATTTCCGGAAATTCAGACTGTAGATTAAATACAGCTTCTCCACATGATGCAGATCCGCTGAAGAAGTCAGCAATAACAATCTTTTTATTATTCATGGGAATTACCAATTTTAAAAGACGCTCTAAAAGACTTACTGGCTTTTGCGTAGGGTGAATTGATGTAAAATGATCTCTATTTAAAGAAATTATAGATTTGATTTTCATCCCCTCTTTAATTGACTTCATAGGACTCACAACTTGACTTCCAATTGATTTAGTTTGGCATGATATACCATATTTTGCATTTCTTTGCTCTTTTATATCAGTCCTATTTTCATTTAAATAGTTTAGCACATAAGAAAATGACTTTTCGTTATTGAACACACTTTTAAGCCTATTAACATCATTGATTACTTTATCTACATCATGAATTGTTCTGAATTCGTTATATCGTATTTTAACCTCATTAATAGACCCGAAGCCTTTTGTGAATATTGATATTGTTTCATGACACCTACTTATCGGAAGTACTGGTGAAGATATATACTTTTTATCCCAAATAATTTCTTCTTTGAATGTAAACTTTAGATCTGAAAGAATTGTATTCCAACGGTAAAAGCTTTCGCCCCTGCCAAACATTACAATGAATCCTTTTTTTGTTAAAAGCCTTCTACACTCAGAAAAGAACTTATGCTCATCAAACGGCCTATCAAGCTTCTGATTTTTCAAATATAAATACGGCGGATCTATACAGATCACATCTATACTTTCATCTGGAAGTCTTTTCATTAATTCCAGATTATCTTCATTATATAATTCTATCTTCATAAACAATTCAAAAAAAACCGCTACCTATTACAGCAGCGGGACACCAAATCACAAAATATTAATATGAAAAATTCCTACTGCATTAAATCAATCTAAAAGAACAATATGGAAGTCCGAAAGCCTATGCATCAACTTTCAGGAGCAATATTCCCCGGACCTGACACCGGATGTTCTTTCTTGTGGAAAAGGAAGGCATCGAACCCCCGCCCTACTGATAACCTCCGTACATCATATTATACTTATTAATCAATCACAAACCCACAATCAATGCACTTTCTTTGTCCTTGCGATTGCCATTTTGAATTAGTGGGAATAAACTCATGATCGCATTTTTTAATTTCATTTTCATGAATATCATTGTAATATTCGTTTGCTTTTAAAATAGAGTGCTTCATAGCCATAAAAATTGGAACATTTGTCTGCAAACTTGTGCAAATCATATCTGAAATAGAATGTCCTCCGATTTCTTTTGCTCCAATTGAATGGAACCAATCAACAACAATTGTCATTAAAACTCGATACATTTTATCGGAATGGTAGTATTCAAAATTATCATTATAATTCTTTTCAAACCAAACTTTTAAATCTTCTTTTGCTTTTCCCGTTAACATAAATTTACTTTTAAAAAAACACCAAGCACCCTCCTTCATCAACCAACTCTCCTCCCCCTCTGCACTCATCATCTGTGCTTGGTAATTCAACAACAATTAATCATATCTTATTTAACTAAAACAAGTTTCGGCACAACTCCTCCAAACTGCCTATTTCCAATATCTTCAAGCTGTGCCTCAGCCATCTTCCATTTCAACATCCAATCCCTTGTTTCAAAGCCTTTAACCTCGTGTAGTTCTACCTCATCTTCTTTCGTTATCACACAGAAATCAACCTTATACTTACATATAAGTTTTTCATTACAATAAAGCTCTAATGATTTTTGTTTTATGATTTCTTTTATATCCCCAGCCTTCAATCTCCATTGTAATTCCATATAGTAAGAAGCCTCTCTTTTAGAATCGAAAGTATATCCATCAACCTTTTGCTTTACCGCCTTATACTTATTTCTATTTTGATACTGCTTACTATATACTACACTCATAATCACTTGCTTTACAGTAAAGTTACAAAGATTCGTGTAGTAAAAAAAGTATTTTCTAACTTTTTTTATAGAAATTTCTAATATTTTTTTTCGACTAATCTAACTTATTTAGAATTGAAAGAAATTGTAATATTATTATTACTTAAGTATTGCATATATGTAATATTATTATTACATTGTGTATAACAAAACAAACAGTTATGACTTTCATTCACGACATTTACAATTACACTTTTGGTAACTCTTCTAATTTGTTAGGCAAGTCTTTTTACCATCGTCAGGGCAATAAGTTGGTTAGATTTGCTGATCATAGCTCAAAATATTATAATATTGAAGAAAACAATGAAGGTGTTGATGATATTCTTATAGTATATGTAAATGCTAAAATTTCTGAAACTCAAATGCAAAATGATGTTGAGGAACTGGCAAGCAGCGCGCTTGAAGCTCCTGTAATTATTCCAAATCCGCTTATACACATTGAACTTGAATAATAAGATTTATTCTCATGTTCTCCCTTCCTGATCTCATACATACATTTGCCATCATCGTAAGAATAAGTAACAACATAATCTGTAATTACGCCATTATCGTTTATCATCTTTACAGTATTTCAAATATTCTACATTTCTCAGGTCTGAAGGTCCTGGACTCGGCTGTTTCCCAATCTATCCGGTTTTTACGACGTTTTTCCCAATTCATTTCATTGTCTTTGAATTTCACCGGATTCTCTCCCCAATGGTAGCCTTTTGATTCTATGGTAGAAATGAATGATTCCAAAGCAGATCCACAACAATAATTATATTTAATGGAATGGTGATAACCAATATCAGGATTTTCATCTGTTCCAAAATTCATACTATGTGTAAATCCCTTCGCAATATCCTCAGTAAGCTCATCGCCTTTGCAGAGAATACTTAAGTCTATTTTAAGACCCAATTGATCATTAATATACTTTTGACTGTCAATAAAGGCTTTTATCTGTTTTTCGGCTGAAAATATTTTATCTTCTGGGAGCTCCACAATAAGGAGTCTTTTGTTTAATTCTAATTGTAACTGCTTCATGGCTTATTTTTTTAATTTGTAGTATTTTTCGTGATCTAGCAATTCAGAGCCTCTTCCTATGGATTCAATTCTGTCATCACCAATTAATCTATCCATTATCTTAGTGGAAATTACACCAACTTCTTCACCATCATTATTCCGGATCATCCCATTCCATGGAAAAAACCAAACAAGAAAGTTTTGATCGTTTTCTAAAGCTTTTAATGCAGTACCAAAGTATAATTTGTTTGGAATCATGGCTGTTCTTTTATTGTTAGTTCTTCCCCAGTAAGGGCGAAATAAAGGTTTTGAAGCTGGTGAACGAATTGTACTTCTGGATAGCCGAAAGAATAACCACTCCTATTTCCTAGTTCTATTTCTACTTTCCCATGAGTATAAGCATGAATTATGCTCCTTGTTAATACGTCTAATTTTAAATTATGCTCAGCTTTTTTCTCAAACCCAAACTTCAAAAGCCACTCTTCTGTTAGCTCTATGGGCTTTATTTCCCATACGTTTCCTTTTAAATTTCCCTTAACTTCATTCCATGCGTAAAATCCTTTTTCATGAATTTCACTAACTATTAACACGTCTTTTTCTATTCTGAGATAATTCCCTATTCTAAGTTCTTTTGATTCAATCATAATTCTATTAGTATTGGATTAATTATTATCTTATAAACTTTTGCTCGAATACCTTTGTTCTTAAGCTCTTTTTGAGCTAATTCATGGTTGGTAAAAACTTTTGCTTCAGTGAAATAAGTAGACCACCATTCGACACCCTTTGATAATCCAGCCCAGTATTTATTATCTGAAGCAATAATAACATATAATATCTGTTTCATAATTCTTGTTTTAAGTGCCACCCTAAGATGGCACTGGGTTAAATTTTATTATTCTCCATATTCTGATCTCTTTAAATCTAGCTCATCATAGTATGGCTGCATATTTTGTTTTCCAATCGTATTTTGAAGCCTATGTTTCCAAAAATTAGTTTCCATTTCTTTTATTCGGTTGGATTTAACTAGATTGATGTATGCATTATCTTTTGGAGCTTTTTTATAATTCGTTATATCTAAAGTCAATCTAAAACCTTTAATTATTGCCTGTATCTTTGGTATTAAAGTTTCTTTATTTAAAAATGGTTCATCATTGATTGCTTTTACTATTATCTCGGATAATTCCTTTGTATTGGTCTGGCTCATTTACATTTTTTTTAAAATCCATCAAATTCCGGCAAATCATCAATTTCATTCTGAGTCATATAGACCACGCCAAAGTCAAAGCTTAAAGGATCTGATTCGGTGCAATTTTCTTCTAATTCTACCTGAATTGTATCTATGATATTTTGAATATCCGGATCAATGAGTTTACTATCTTCTCCCATTGACATTGTGTAGCATTTAATTTTTTCCATTGCTTTATTATTTATTGGTTAAAGTTGCTTTGTTGATGTATTCGGATTCCGGAAGTGAAAAAATATTGAAGTGCCATTCTAAGAGTTTTATGATTAAGTAGTAAGGCAATTCCGTTATGTAAGTCTTACCATCTAATATGCTACTTAACATATGCTCAAAAATGCCTCTGTGTACGCCGAAATTTGAAGCATAATTCATCAATCTTTCTGTTGGTATAAACATTTCCCCCTCATGCTCTATTGGCTTTGTTAGATAGCAGAGATCGTAGAGGTAGGGCCTAACCGTTCCTATTGGCACATGTACTGATCCCGTTTTGTCATCAAAAACCAAGCTCCATCCAAGCCAGTCTCTTATGCCTTTTAGAGTTCCATAATCTTTAAATTGCAGGTTGTACTGCAGATAAGCCGAGTAAATTTTTAAAAGTTCGTCTTTATTCATTGTTTTGTTTTTATAAGTGAGTGAAGGAAGTTTATTAGTTCAGGGGATTGGTCTTTTAAATAGGGTTTTGATAAATCCCATTCAGATAATTTAAAGGCTAAAAAGTGGGTTAAATATCTTTTATCTGCTGGCTCAAAGTCTGTTTTACTTTTTACCTGTAACCATTCCAGTACATCGTTAATCATGGGTTCTTTGCCTACAATTTCAAAGTCTTTTCCTATCTCATATTGATAACCTCCAATTTCTATATTTCCATTTTCTAAAAGTTCCGCTCCAATTCCTATCCTCTCATATGCGCCTTCATAAATATCATTTGATTCATCACTAATCAAGGTTAGTAATCTTTGCCCTTCAGTTAACTCCATCAACCTCGAAATCTTCTCCCTAATATCCGCTGTTAGTTCTTCTAGTGCTTTCATATCGCGCAATCGAGTATTTGTTTTCCTAAATCAGGATGCACACAATTTCTAAGAATTTGAACCGGACAATGATTTTTTTTGTAGTAAACGACTTCATCAAAATGAATTCCTAGCCAGTCCATCATTTCTTTTTTACCTTGGAGATTTGCCTTTGTAATAAACCCTTTAGGTTGCTTTATTTCGTCTGCTGTGATCTCGAAATTAGACCAGAAAAGATGCCTTCCAATTCGCTTAGTTGGCTCTATAAGAGGTTTATAGTATGGAACAACATTTTCAACCACCCATTTACCTTTAAAAAAGTGAGTAAGGAAAACAATCACTTCGTATAGTTTGAAGTCGGGATAATCAGCAACCTTGTGCCTGGTTGCCTTCATCATTCTTGAGTGCTTCTGGCATGGTGGAGAAATCCAAACAAAGTCAAATTCTTCATAATGTTCTTTAAGATATTCGTAAGCATCAGCAACTATAACCTTATGACTAGGATTTACCTTTTGATATACCGCTGCTATTTTTGCGTCATTTTCAACAGCCGTTACTTCGTGTCCTTCCCACTTTTTTGCATTACCTCCAACTCCGGCACACAGATTAATTATTTTCATTGTATTTTGTTTTCGGGGTTAATTATTGATGTTTTGTCAATCCAATCATTTTTATATGGATAGCGCATTCTTGCATTCTCCGCTATTCTCTTCTGCTGTTCCTCCTGTATGAGATCGCAGGCAGCGAAAATATGATCTAGCAACTCGTCTTGTTGAACAGAATACACTCTATGTAATTGATCCCAATCTAAATACCTTTGGCTTCTTGCATACTGATCAAAGATCTCTTGTTTCTCTTGGTGCTTTTCCATGGCTAGTTTTCTTTAAATTTAATCCAACCGTATTCTACAAGCTTTTCAACTGATAACCCCATCCATGGTAATGCGTAGCCTTTTGAACGCAGATAGTCAACTGTATCAAAAGATGCTAACGATAAAACTTCTGGATCTCTTTTTATATCATCGGCATAATATGTTACCAATTTTTTTGTAGTTGAATTATGAATGGTTTCAGAAATAATTTTAGCAACGCCTTCTGCATCTTCCTCTGTAATTGATGAAAGAGGTTTGAGTTCTAAATAATTAATCCCGTCAATAAACAGCCCTTCAACTGCGCCCATGTAATCTTCATCAAAAGGATGTTGAATGTTTGCTACTTCTTGTCCATAATACTGAGCAAAGAACTTTGATTTATTTTCTAGTGTGTTTTCCATTGTTATATTTTTTAAATTTGACATAAGTCTGGCGCGTTCGCTATGTTTTGCGAACTTTGACTTTACTTTAAATTGTTGTTGTTTTCCCCTTTAGAATACGGAAGGAGAACCGTTTATTTTAAAAGCTCCGGATTGGAGTGAATGTTGCCGATGACTTCAATTTCTTTCCCAAACAACGGCCAAGACATAAGACGGTTTTCTTTACTGTATAGTGCAAACATGGCTTTCTCTGAATTCCATTTTATAACATTTCCTGACTTATCAATATCACCCTCATATATGTCTGCGAAGTTTTTGTCTTTGAGTCCGGTGTACTGGCCAATAGTTTTTTCAATTGCTCCAAAAGCATATGGTTTTCCGGATGAATTAGAAATGAACCATTCGTAATCGGTGTCTTTTGTTTTATCATGACATAATAAACCATAATGCCACTCACCTTTTACATTTAAAGCTCTGAATTTAATTTCTCTCATGATTGTTGTTTTATTTTGGTAAGTAAATCTTCAGCTCTTGATTTCAAATCGTTTATTTCGTCGCACCCCATGAAATTAAAATGATGCGTTGTTAATTCTTCCAGCATCTCCTTCATCTCCTCCTCATAGTCGGGGACTTCCTGCAAAAAATGCTTTACATCGTAAGAATATTCTTTTTCTCCGTGGATTGCTGAAATGCATGTAAATGAATAATCTAAACGACTTTGATGTATTGTGCCAATTGAAATAATTCCGCTTTTATTAACACATGTAAGACTCTTGCCTACATGCTTTTCAGTGATTGGGATTCTAATGTATTTTGAATTTTTCATTTGTTTATAATTTTTGTTTGAAATAAAACCCCGACCCGAAAGCCGGGGAAAACTAACCATGTGAATTATCAAAACTATTCATTCTTAAAATAAATTAATAGGCTTTTTAGAATATTCAATCTATTTTGCTGTTCTTCTTTTGCATATAAATTTTTAGGGCAAATATTGCTGTACTTAATTATACTTTCTTCTAGACCTTCGACGATATTTTCTATATTTCCAAAATAAAAATCCTGATACGCTTTCTTAATTTTATCATAATCCCATAATATATTCTTATACGGATTAACTGATTTAAACAAATCTTCCATCATAGCGTTGTAATTTTAATTGTTATCGTTTTTGCTGTTACAAATGTAAAGCTTTTCTTTTACATTACAAAATATTTTGTAAAGTTTTTTATTTACATTTTATTATATTTGTAAAAGATTTATTTTACATTACATTTGCAGTATGGAATTAAGAGTTAAAGAAATTTGTAAAAAGAAGGGTATAACCCTACAAGAGCTTGCGGACATGTTAGGCATTTCAAGACAGGCTTTAGATTTAAGTATTAAAGGGAATTTCAAATCTGATCGAGTTCAAAAAATAGCTGACGCTCTCGAATGTTCTGTTTTTGAGCTTATCGCTTCAGATCAGTACGCTGAACATTCTTACAATGAGAATGGCGAATGGCGAGGAGTTTTAAAGAAGTGATTTTCTTTTCAACTCCTTGTACATTTCACCCACAGTCTTAACAGGCTTCTTTGGCTTTTGGGAGTCAACAAAGTCTTTAATCCATTCTGTTTTTGACTTGGATAAATTTTCAATTCGTTGCGGGTAGTTCTTTTTGAACTGTTCAAGATCACTCATAATTTAAAATTTTCTTTTTCATATGGAGTTAAATCGCTTAGGTAAGGAATCATTTGATCATCCATTGTTAATGCAAAATCTTCAAAACTCCTACCTCTTGTCAATGCTGCAGAAACAATGCTTTGAAATTTATCATTTGGATCTTTCTGTATTCTAATCGCTGTTTCGCAAAGGTTCATCAAGTTTGTTCCTAAATGCCCCCTTGGCTTAATAAATCCTGATGATGCGTTCTCATGAAGGACAACTAGAATATGGGTTTTATACTTGCTTTTCATATTTAACACCCATTCGGTAACTTCTGAACTTTCCTGCGCACTGTTAAAATCTCCAACGAAGTGAACAATGTTATCTAGTATTACCAATCCGCAATCTGGATTCTGTATTAAAAAATCTTCAACTATTTTCTTTTTCTGATCTTTATTTAATGTTGAAATGCAGAAATAATTAATCGCTTGTTGTGTCATATTCCATATTATTCTAGTTGATCTTAGACAATGGAATCTTGATTGTTCGGTGTCAAAAACAGCTATATTTTTGCTATAATAATCTGAAAACATCTTATCGTTTTCTCCGGATAAAACAGTTTGACAAATAGATCTTATTAATGCTGACTTCCTAGATTTTGCAGGTCCGAAAATCATTGAAACATTATCTTCAGTGAATATTGGTATTTTCCGCCCGAACTCTTTAACTGACAATATCGGCGTTGGTTCTGGAATATCTTCATCAGGACTCACCAAGTAATCATTCAAATTGATAATTTCTGCTGGTTTTTCAACCTGTCCTATTGGCTTTAATTCCTCTATCATAACCTACTGCTTAACGGTTCAATTTTCAGTAATTTAGCGAATCCTTGATCAAGCTTTTTAAACATTGGAAAATTATCTTTTGCATGAGCAATGGCTTTATTTACCAACTCTTCTACCTGCTCAAAAGTGATTCTATGTTCTTTTTTGATAGGGATCATTTCCTGCTTAGTTACCTTAAGATGCGAAATATGATCTTTTTGCTCCCACTCCTGTTCGGAATATACTTCCTTCATGTACAAATCCCTATCTTTCGGTATTCTTTCGTATTCCTGATAAATCCAAAGTTCATTAGCAATCATCTGAATAATATGCTTTTTAGGGTTTATTCTACTGGATAGATTGTTTAGTATTACACTTGCTTCCGGCATGCCTAACGGAAATCTAATTTCATCTTCGTTTTTCTCTTGAAGAAAAGCTTTGTTTTTAATATTTTGGACCTTGTAAACAGACAAAAGGTAGAATAAAATCAAGGAGTCTTCTAGTTCGGTATTCCTACATTTTGTATTCTCTTCTTTTATCAACGTATTTAAGGCGTCAATATCGTTCTGGTTTACCTTAATTGAACCAGAACCATTCAAGGCATATTCAAATCGATTTTTGAGGTGTCTAATAGCTTTCATTTGTTGAATTTTTTAATTGTATCCTGTACGAGTCTTGAAAAATCTTGATCTTTTGCTATTTTGTTGTTTACGTGACTGATTATTTTATCTAGGTAGTAAACTTCGTCTTTGTCCTTCTTCCTGAATGCTGAAACCGATTTTACAGTTTTGAACCAGAAATCATCAAATCCAGATTCTTTACTTGCGCATTTCTGAAAGTAGCAGTAAATACCTATCAGCTTATCTGGTTTTTGCTTATCGACTTCTACAATCAGCCTAATGGCTTCGTACCATTTTGATATTTTGGCATCTGTCAAAGTTTTTTGATTTGGGTTTTCCTTGTTCCACATTTCCCAAAACTTGTAAGCCAGAAACAAATACTTTCTCTCAAATTCAAATTTTTTATAGAGCTCGTGGAAATCATCGATTTTCACAAAAGAATAATTATAAAGATTATTAATACAGTTAGTAGTAATTATATTATTATTCTCTTTCTCTTTATAAGGTGGGTTGTTTTGGGTTGTTTTTTTGGGTTGTTTGGGTTGTTTTTCATCTTCAGTATCATTTTTCTTAGCATTATTATTGCCTTTAGGAGCGCCTCCTTTTTTCCCGTTTTCCCTATTTGCTGTTGCTTTTTTTAATCTCTTATTAACACTGTCGCAGGTTAATTGGTCACCTTCTTTGACCATTAAATCGGTAATTTTTAACCAGACATCTTCCCTAATAGTTGTGGATAAACGACGCTCAACTTTAATCTTTTCGTTTAATACGTAGCCTGAATTGTCATACATCATAAACAACAATTCCAAGTAAATATATCTTTCAAAGGGATTCAAAGTATAGAATGAATCGCTGGTCCACCAATCTTTAGGATAAAATGTAAATCCTAATTGTGCCATATCATTTAATTAAAAATTAAGTTAATTCAATTTGGTTTTACCCATGCTAAAACATCACTAATGCATGGTAGTTTTTTTAAAGCTTATCAACTGCTCTTTTTATTCTTAGCCTTTCAACTTCTTCCGGTTTGAAGAAATACCTTCCCTTTATCTTTTCAGCTTCTACCTTTCCGGCATTTCGCATAGTGTTAAGGCTTGCTTTGTGAACTTCTAATAATTTAGCCGCTGCCGTAGTTGATAGCAATACATCTTCAGGTTTTGATACTTTTGGTCTTCGTTCTTTTTCCAACTCCATTGTGTACTGGCATTCTCCGGGCCTCGCAAATCTTGCTGGACGCTTTAGCGTTTTAGCATAAATTAATGTTGCGGTGGCATCTAGCATTCCTAATGCTTTTGATACTCTACTATTCGGCACTTTATCACCTGGTATATAACCTAATTCTTTACATAGACTAGCTTTTATAGCTTCAATTTCTGGGTTTGTTTTTGGGTTTTTCATTGTTTTTCTTTTTGTCGTTTTCGATTCGGATTAGTCTCTTTTCGTTCCATTTGAATAGACCGTTGCTGTCACGGCCAATCCACATTCCGTCTTTTTCTTTCATCAGGGAAGTTTTTGAATTTTCCAAGCAACTATTGAGTTGAAGTATTTAGTTTCGCCTAATGGAGAAGTCCATTCCCTTCCTCTGATATTTATTCCAACACTCACATTATCGCCTTCCTTATATGGGTCCAGAATATCAATCTTATCACCCATAATTTCAATATTGATTGGTTGTGGGTATTGTTCCTGAGTCAGTAGAATGAATTCTCTTTTTTGAAATCCTGATGAAAATGTTTCAGTGTTCCCGATCTTTTTTATTGTTCCTTGTAGTTCCATGTTATGCTGTTATTTGAATTATATTATTTATTGGTTTTACTGTGTTCATAAATTCTCTACCTAGAATTATACACTCATTGCGTTGTTCAATTCGTGCCTTATCAAATGAATGAGGAATCATATGTATTCTTTCATTATCTGGTATTTCTACAAAATCATCAAACCATTCAATGTAAGCGTATGAAGATTCGCTACAGTATTTTTCTAATCCGGATCTAGTGTAAATATGATTTGTAATGATTCTCTTTACTTCTTCTATGCCTGTTTCTTTGATGTCGCCATCTAACGAAAGAATTTCTTTAGAGTAAGAAGCTTTTATTATTTCCTTGTCTACTAAATTTGAAGGAGTGTCAATAAGCACAAAGCATAGAAGTGATTGATAAATTTTCCACAAATCCATATAGCTATCTAACTGCCTTAAGTATAGTGAGCTGGCTGATTCTAATAAATGTTTAATGAATGTTTCATAGCTATAAGTAGCTTTTATGTCAGGAATAACGCTTTTCGAAAATATATCACGTTTGCCAGTTACCCATTTATTAGACTTTCGCTCATCGTCTGAAGTCAATAATATACCTAGAACTTTGGATATTAAATCTCTGGCTGACTTTTCTACTTTCAAGCCTTTTTCCAAGTATGCATTCTCAAGTATTTTAGATCTTCCTGATTTTTCGTAGCAAACTATTTTTGTGAGTTCAGCTTTGTTAAAGTCGGAAAGCTCATATACTCGGCTTTTCATTTCTTTGTATTCCAAGTCCTTCAGAACATCTTTTTGCTTTTCAGTAAGCGATCTCCCAATGCCAGAATTTCTTTCTCTATAATTTGCTAAGGTTGCGTTTTGATCTTGTGTCAATGGCTTAGGAACGTTGATTATATTTCCCACCATATGAGACCTGAATATATAATTTGAAAAATCCATTATTATTTTTTTGAAAGTAGATTGTGCTTTTTAGAAAATTCACTTTTGGTTCTAATCTGCTGTTCCTCAGAAATACTTTCCCAAACCTCCATTAATTCATCCTTTGTCTGGCTCTTGCTTATACTTTCTAAAATGTCTTTTACTATTTCATCCTGTTGTTCAGGTGTTATATTGCTTTTTGCATCTACATCATCTTTAGAAGTGTCAATATGGAAGTATTTTAGAAGAAAGTACCTTTCGCCATAAGTAAGCGCTGAACCTACTCCTTTGTCCCATCCGTTTTGTCCATTAGCTCCAAATAAATTTTCATCCTTTTCTCCGGTTTCCACATCAATCCAGGTGAATCTCATTTCAACTTTAGAAAGTATTTCAGAATTACTCTTTTCAAATTCAACCTGTTTATTTTTTCCATCAACTTTTTCCCATCTTTTTCCTGTGGTTGAATAGTCTTGGCGCTCGTTTTCTATGGAAAGTATTTCCTGTTTCAAAAGCAGGCAATAATCATTCATTAATGGTTTCAAATGGTTAATAACTTTTTCCCCAGAAGTATATTCATAGTTAAATGATTTCTTATCTTTTTTTAAGCCTATAAGCTCTTTTTGAATTTTATGCAGTTTTTGGTAGAGTGATAGTTTTTCCATTTTAATTAATTGTTTTAGTGTACACGGCATATGAAGTACGTCCGTGTTTTTTTGATGAAATTTGATAGATTTTTTGTTTAGATCTTAGCTCTGAGAACCGTCCGGATATTGTGTGTATCGGAACTCCCAGTATCGTAGCTATGTCTAATGTTGATTTAATTCCGTCTACTTCATTTAAAACCCTATCCTGCATTTTCGGAATTGTCACCTTTACTTGTTGAAATGCCAGTTTGGAATTAGTGTTATTCCGCCCACGGCTGTAGTCTTGAATATCCATATCTTCATTTTTGCTTTGGTTATTTTAGTAATTCAGGGTTTTCATGAATATTTCCGATTACTTCAATAAATCCATGTTTACCGGGCTTAATATCATTTAAATACCATTCATTGTATTTCTTTCCATAGATTGAAACATTCCATGAGTTATTTTCAAAAACCACTTTAGCAACATTCGCAATATCATTTAGGTAGTCATGTAAAGCTCTAGGATCTGATTCTGGCTTACTGAACCAATCTGTATATAATATTCTAACAATATCCCCTTCATATATTCCTACCCCGTTTTTATCATTAAGCCCGGTATGTTTTTGAATAAAATCTTTGTTCGTTTTTAGATAATCTGAGTGGAAATAGTCTCGTATTGAATCCAATGTTTCTATTGTTTTTTCTATTTCAAAAAGGTCTATAAAATCGAAACCTTCATTGTCCTCGTCCCATATTCTAAATTTTAAATTTTCCATGATTATTGATTTGATTGTTTAACTTTTATTTTTAAAATATCCATGTAGTAGGATTTTTTTGTTTAAACTCTTTGATGAACTTGTTTAAGGCTTCATATTCTTTCAACATTTCATTATAATTTGTTGCTTCTTCATTATGAACTAAGAATGCCTCCTTTTGAAACTTTGTGATACCCTTGTTTCTTTCATATGTTCTGAAACCAAGGTTTTTGAATCCATCATGCCATTTAATTATTGATGGTTCGCCATTTGGATTCATACACCCAAATTCAATTCCTATAAGCTGTAGTTGTTCGTGGTTTTCGGCAGTAATCCAGTAGAAATTATTTGTGAAATATTTGTTTTTGAAGGCACTTATTTTTTCAATTAATGATACCATGATTTATAGTTTTTATGTTAGTAGAATTTATTTTTATACCAGTACTGAGTGTGATACTTTCGGGTGTTGACATTTAGAAATGTTACTTTTTCACCGAATATTTTTGCGATTAGTCTTTTCATGATAAAGTGTTTTGAATGGTTTCTAAAAACTGTGAGAACTGAGTCTCACTTTCAATCTTAATGTCTTTTTCCATACCTGTACCAATACATATCGAAGCAGAATTATTGTAGACATATACTATTACTGAAGGTTCTGAACTTGATATTTGAGACTCATAATAAACCTCATCAGAGATCTTCATTGCAAAGCCGTTATTCATCAAGAAATCGTGACTTAGTATTTCTGTTAGCTTCATATCTCCGTGGCTTCTTCGATTAGTTTGTCAACTTCATTTTTTAATGTTGGAAATCCATTACCTTCTAATTTTTTAGAAACCTTACTTAACATTTCAAGCATGTCTGGGGATTTGGAGATTAACAATGCATTTGCATTAATTCTATCTTTTGGATTTCTACCTCCTATAGGCATTGGAAGCACACACACAGGAGTCCCTATTTTTCCAGCTTTTACGTTAAATTGTCCATTTGGGCTAATTGATGAATATGGATTGAAGTCTATATTCCATTCACCTTTTGTTCCTTTAAATTCGTTCATGATTATTGTTTATTTTTTGATTGTTCGTAAATTGTTCTTTGTCGTTGTAAGGTGTCTTTCCGGTTCTCAATTAGCCACTTCTTATAACTCCGTATCTTATGATTCTTTTTCATGGTTTATCGGAGTTTTTAAGTAGTGAACAAATTCTTTGTGATAGTATCTGAAGAAGCCAAAGAATACGTAGATAAAAAGAGGAAATACGAATGTTACCGGATTCTGATCTTCTGAACAAATAAATACATAGATAGTATTCAGAAATAGAATTATGTTAAGTGCCATTTTCATATTATTGAATTTTTATGATTAAATTTTCTTTCAAGTAATTTTCGATTTGCCTTTTCTCAATATCATTTAGAATTAGATCTTCACATTCTCTGTTATCATAAGCATTAATAAAGCTTACTTTTAGCCTCTTTACTGATTTACCATAATATCTATGGTTTTCAATCTCCATTTCAATATTTGCATCT
This sequence comes from Chryseobacterium sp. FG46, assembly GCF_057809135.1. Taxonomy (NCBI): domain Bacteria; kingdom Pseudomonadati; phylum Bacteroidota; class Flavobacteriia; order Flavobacteriales; family Weeksellaceae; genus Chryseobacterium; species Chryseobacterium sp. FG46. The sequence continues at coordinate 42,001 of NZ_JBMDJJ010000029.1, forward strand.
ACATTAATTTCTTCATCATCAAATAATGAAAAGTCTTCATCAATAAACCTTTCGTCTGACTCAATAAACAAAAGCATGTTTTGAGCTTTTATTTGGTCCGTTACAGAATTAATCGTTAAATTTGCCATGATGTAGTAATTTTAATTGCTATTTCGTTTTTGCTTAAGTCGTCTGCCCCACAGGCGACTTTTATTTTCTAATCCAGTTTTTGTATTCCTCTACGGAGAACTTGTGAAACTTACTCTGGTTACCTCTCCCGGATTTACCTTTCTGCGATCTTCTAAGCGGACAATCAATATTTCTTAAGTCCTTCTTGATTTTCTCAACACTGATTCCCAAGTATTCTGAAATCTCCTTTATCGTGGGTTCTTGAATTTCGGACCAAAAAGACTTATTGAAGTATCGCTCAGCCCACGCCACAGGTACTAATACATACCCTTCTGGAATTAATGATGTATTCATGATTGAAATATTTGCTTATCCTTCCAGCCTGTATGCTTTTTAATTGCATTAACTGCGAAGTAGTTTGAAACTTTTTCTGATTCCCTGTAAGCCCAGTTTGTAACTGTTGATTCCCTGTTGCCTGTTTCCTCTGCGATTTTCTTTAATAAAGTATAATCATCTAGAATCATTCTAAATACTTCACCTTTTATTTTTCGAGGTTTTAGTATATTTGCTTGACTTTTCATTTTGTTATATCATTTTGATATAGCAAATGTACAGCATTGTTGTATAAAAACAAAATATTTTTATAACATTTTTACAACAATGCTATAACTAATTGATTTTCAATTAGATTAATTTTATTTGAAATAAACAATAGTGAAAACCCTATTTTTTAATAGGTTATATTTTTTGAATTTTGCTTTAACAACAATTAAAACACACTATGCCTGATAGAAAAATTACAACAAATAATGAACAAAGCTCAACCAAAGAAAGGTTATTGAAATACATTGAAAGTAAACACTTGAACTCAAATCAATTTCTTGAAATGTCAGGGTTGTCAAAAACCTATATCAGCAATATGAGACAAAGTATTAAACCATCTACTTTCGATAATAATATAGCACCTGCTTTTCCTGATTTAAATAAAATGTGGCTTTTGTATGGTGAGGGAGAAATGATATTGGGGGTAAATGAAGAAAAGTTAACAAATAAAACTTCTGATTATTTTAAAGATCTTCCAATTGGAGACCAGTTAAATTTACTTCATCAGGAAATTACTGATTTAAAAATCGAACTAAAAAAGGTAAGAGAGGAAAACACTAGGAATACTGAAAAAATAATTGATTTTGTTGAAGAGTATTTAAAACCTGTATTTGACTTTATGACAGAAAGTATGAAAACAAAAAAAAAGGATAACAAAGCGTAATCCTTTTTTTAATTTAAGTTGTATTTTACAATTAAAATTCCTTTTCTAAATTTTTCCAAACTTTCATCTAAATCTATTGCAATAAGGTAATCAACATCAACCTTTTCCATCCTTATAATTGATAACTTTAATTTATTAATAATTAGCAAATGATTTTCAATGTATTCTGGAAATTGTATAATTCCCTTTTTATAATGTCGCCTGTTTTTATCAAGCATCTTCTTTAAAAGCAAATACTCATGATCCTTCATATTATTTTGTTTCTTGGTTTAGTTTGTTTTTAAGATCATTTAATTCAGCCGTAAGCCTATTAAATTCTTCTTGTACCTCACCGTTTAGTAAGGTTTCTTCTTCTTCAAGCAGTGTTATTCTCCTAACATACTTCAACATATACATAAAGCTTAATGCACCTAAAAAAGATATAACGAAAAACAGCCAACTATTTTGTGCTAAATAATTTACTTCATAACCAATAACTGGTGAGAAATAGACAGCGCCAGCATAAAAAAACATTAATAACGGAAAGAAATTTAACCAAGGATTTGGTTTAAAGTAATTAGCAACTATAATTACAACCGGAGCAATATATAGCGTGGCTAACCATACATTTACAGTCATTAATACTCCACGAGAATCTCTAGCCTCTGCCATTCCTGGAATAAGCCATTTTGACAAAACGTCTAAACTTGGTAGAAAGGCCGACACTATAAGTAGTATCGACCCTATATAAGTTAACTTTGATTTTCTAATTTTACTTCCTTGGCGGAACGTCTTTTGGATCTCCTCCATCTATCGGATCTAGATTTGTATCTGGGCCTTCATTTAATAAAATATTCCCGCCTTTAATGATAATAGTATCACTTATTGATTGCGGATCGCCTTCACGGCTTTCAGCTCCAGATTTGTTTAACTTAATTTTTTCTTGGTTACTCTTTTTGACCTTTTCAATCGCATCATTTTTCACTTCTTCGTCTCGGTCATTTGAACATGAATAAAGAATTACTGCAGCAACTGCAGTCAAAATAATTAGTTTCGTTTTCATAGATAACTGTATTTTAATTCTTTGCAAAAATAACAATTATAAAACGACAACTACTAAACTATATCACTTTTTCATGAAATGCTAATATAATATTTTATTTAACACACCAATCATAGTGTTATAAATATTTTCAAATAAAATCATTATTCTTGATACTACATTACGGGTTTCCGTAAAATGTAAATATTTTTTAATTTTTATATTTGTAAAAAATTGAATCATGAACAAATTATTTACAGTTTTCTTTTTATTAGTAAACTCATTGGTATTTAGCCAAGAGCAATTAAGCTATTCAAAAATTATAAAGGTAGATTCTACTATTTCTAAAGATATTCTATTTAATAGGGTTAGCAATAAACTTTCAGCCATATTTGGCTCTAATTTCAAGTATGAAAGAGATGTAATTTTATCTGACAAATCACAAGGAATAATTAAAGTAAAATTTACCAAACCATATCACAAAGGTGAATCTTTTAGTAATGTCGCCGGAGATATTGACTTTAATATAACATTTTTATTTAAAGATGGAAAATCTAAAGTTGATTTAACAGACTTTAAGCACTACGGAAACACAAGTTTTGGGATAATCCTAAATACTGATTCCTATCCATATAATGATAAAAAAATGTTTAAGAAAACAATGGATAAAAATTGGATGAAATTAAGAGAGTTCCTGGATGAGTACAAAAATACTTTATTTGGAATTTGCTCCAGTCTCATAACTACTCCAAATGAAACAGAAAACGATAATTGGTAAAAATAAAGCCCCAACCGGGGCATTTTTAATGAGAATACATTTAAGTTGATAGCATTAGCACAGCACCGATCAGCAAAGTATTTCATTGCATTTTACTAGCAAAAATTAACCACTTTGATACCACTTAATTTTTTAAGTTGTCATATCGTTGTTGTAATGCTTTGTCCTGCTTACTAACCTTGGACATTAATTTAGACAATCTTTTTTTATTTTTAGAATTAAAGCTAGGATTCGTTTTTGAACAATTGTGTGTTTTATCAATATCCTTACTGAAGTAAATATTACCATATATTTGAATAGCTTCACTCTTGTTAATGAAAAATAGAGATATGGGCTTTTTAGAGTGTTCTAGCTCATGACAATTATCGCATAGAGTTATCATTGTATCAATCCCTTGATTTATTGGTTTTACGCCATGAATATAATGTAAATGATGTACATTTAAATTTTCGCTTGAATCGCAATTTTGACAAGTATAACTATCTCTTTGTAAAACTAATTTCCGGATATATTGCCACTTCTTAGATCGTAGCATTTGATAGTAGGTATTAGGCTTATGCATATTTTATTAATATAGTATAAAAACAGTTAGCCTCACATGTTTTGTAGCACAGTAAAGTTACGATAATTCGTGTGTAAAACAATGCAACAAATAAATTTTTATCAATATTTTTTTTCAGCAATTTACAACAGACATTGTTTTTACAAACTATTTACACGATATTTCAAATAGAAACATACAAAATATTATCAATCAATTGATTATACAATCCATTTACTACCCTGGAAAGGTAGTATACGGGTAACTGTATCGAGGGTTCGAATCCCTTCCTCTCTGCAAAAAAGTAAAGCCTGTGCTAATGATTAGCACAGGCTTTTTTTGTGATTAAGATTCCCGGTTTATTCTACATTCAATTCTATAAGTATTTATACCCAGTTTCATAATTGGTCATTTATACGCTACAGTATATTATTTGTTCTTCGTTACTTTGAAATACAATCTAATCACCTAAAAAACAAATCAATATGACATCAACAAGTGTAAATGCAAATTCTTCAGGCCAGTTGGTTCTAGGAAACGGAGCGCAATTCTGGGTGTATCTTTCCCCACAAAACGATACTTCTAAAATGATTTCTACATGGCGTGTAACTTTTTCACAGGGAGACTGGAGTGATTTCATCTCAAGTGAAAATCCTACCAAACAGATTCAGACTCCCAATCTTTCGGGTATCTTTGAAATTAAAGTAGAATTATTAAGCGGTTCTACCGGTACATGGCGCCAGATACCACCTCAGGCCGGAAGTCACAATGAAATTGGCTGTAATGCCAACTGTGCTTCTATGGTAGGAATTGTTGCAGACAGTACAAATCCTCCTATCGGAGCTATCAATGCTCACTTCTGGACAACATGGGATGCCATGTGTGGAGTAAGACAGAATTAACAGGTAAATAAACCAAGTCCATAAACCATTTTGCCACAGTATTTATATTGTGGCAATTTATTTTTCGTACCTATACCATAGAAAATCAAATAATTACAAAAACAACCCCACAACTATAAAAGTACTTTTCCACAAATTACTAATAAGTTATTCACACTTTATCCACAATTAATATATTATTGCAACCCTTCATTTTTTCCTATAGAAAATTTTATTCCTAATTCTATCCCAAATCAGGGCTTTACTTTGTCTTGTTTTTAAACAGTATTACAAGATTTTGAATAAACATTCTATGAACAAAGCCTCTAATTTTGCTATCACAAAATATTCTCTCTGCGTATCAACAGCATTCTCATCCGTCTCATGGTTTCGCAGTCATTTAACATTAACAGTAAAACAGCTATCCATACTATTGAGCAGGAAGAAATTTTTTGCAGCATTATTTTTATTGGGATGTATCGGAACATTTGTAAAAGCACAGATCAGCCCACCTGGATTGGGAGATGCCAACAACGCGTTCTGGGGAGCCTTCGGAGTGAAACAGCAACTTGATTCTCTAGGTAAAAAAAAGGCTTTAAGCTACGTCGCAATCGGGAGAAAAAGCAGTCCTGATGATCATAACCCGTTTTCGAAGCAGGCTATTATTGTTTTAAATCATGAAGTTTATCATTCCTTTGCTCCACACCAACAGTACAGCTATGCATTAAGTTACCGCTGTCAGCCACAGTATGAAAGTACAGCTCCTTATGATAAGGAAAATACGGAACAGGAATTCAGAATGTATGGAAGATATGCCTATACTTTTGATCTTACCCGGAAATGGAAACTTAAAAGTACTATACGGCAGGAATTCAGGAAGTTTTTTGATGCAGACTTTCATCAAGTAGAGGAAGATTTTCAATTCAGAACACGTATCAAAAGCCAGCTGACCTATAATTTATCTCCTAAAAATAATCAGAAACTGGCCTTAAGTGCAGAAGCCCTGTTTTCTATAAGTCATCTCAATGAGCCGGATGCTGAGTGGAGTTCGTTTGGATATCGTGAAATGCGTGTTACCGCTTATTATATGTTTACGATTCCCAACTCTCCTTTTACCGTAGATGTAGGATATATGGATGATCTGATCAGAGGCAGCAGAAGCATCCATCATGGAGGAGTTCATTATCTGGCGGCCGACCTGATATGGAATATTCCTTATAGAAAAGACAAGTAACTACACTTAAGCAAGTATTCATAAAGTTGTAATACAAAATCCCGTTCATTACTGACCGGGATTTTGGGTTGAAAAACATACGTTTTCCGCAATATAATTAAGTATGAATGTTTGGTGTAAAATTTTAGTTGCACAAAGTCAGAAACTGACGGCTCAACTGTACGTTGAATTTCGCTTCCGCTCTTGAGCGTGCATAAATAGTCTGTTTAAAAGCATGTACTGTTTTCAGTTTCTGGTCTATAAATTCTGCAATCTGAACAACAGAAAAAAGAAAGTCTCTGTATACCGCCATATTCACGGTCTGACCATAGTATGGAAGATATGCCTTCAAAAAAGGAATGGCTTTCTGATGGCGGTTGTAGCTGATACAATACCCTACACCTTCCATTGAAGTAATAATGTTATAATTATTAATATAATCCTGAATATTTTTGTGCCCATCCAGAGCCTTGGCATTTTTTGAACAAAATTTATTGATCTTATCCAGAATATGCTGGGCATACTCCATCATGGAAATATTTTTAAATTCAAATACCTGATTCATTCCTTTGGATGGGGAAATTCCGTTTTCACTATCAATACAGAAAGAGATCCCGATTTTTTCATGATAGGGGAAAAAGCAGTCTTTCACTTCAATGGAGGCATCCGGCTTTAGCATGTCATCTGCAAAGTTGTAATACACATAGGGCCTGTAAAGCTCAGCAAGCGCTTCCAGATAATCTGTTTCACTGGTATTATGATATTCTTCAAACCATTTTTCAAGGTTATCATAATAGTTACTTTCAAAGTCGTTAAAGTTTAAGTAAAATGGCAATTCCATAGCTCTGTAATTTTGATATGACAAAGCTATATCCGTAATGCGACAAAACTTGACGCAATATATTTTTTTGTAAAAAAGATTTGAAAGATTGTTAAGTCAATAGTCAATCATAATTAACGCTAAGGTTCGCAAGGTTTGTTGGATAACGTTTTATATTTTGTTCGCAAA